>NZ_JBHWIV010000028.1:0-100052 GCF_042731675.1 Kitasatospora sp. NPDC059827
CCACAACCAGCTCCCGGATTGGGACGTACGCCCCGCCTTGCGGCGCTGGCCCGTCGAGCCCCGGCCGCCCCCGCGGGCCGCTGGGGCTCGACGGGTTCGGCGTCCTGCCGGTGCGGGCCCCGGCGCCGACTCACCGCCGCCGCATCGGGGTGAAGCGGACCGGGGTGCCCGGGGCGGCCTGGGCGGCGGCGGCCAGCGCGGCGGCGGGGACGACACCGATGACGGGGTAGCCGCCGGTGGTGGGGTGGTCCGCGAGGAAGACCACCGGACGGCCGTCCGGCGGGACCTGGACGGAGCCCAGGACCATGCCCTCGCTGGGGAGTTCGCCGTCCCGGGCGCGCTCCAGGGGCGGGCCGTCCAGGCGCAGGCCGATCCGGTTGCTGGTGGGGGAGACGCGGTAGCCGGAAGCGGTCAGGACGGCGAGCGAGCCGGCCGTGAACCAGTCCTCGCGCGGGCCGAACAGCACCGGCAGGAGCAGCGGATCGGGCGGCGCCGGCGTCGGCACCACGTCCGCCCGGGCGGCCGGGCCGACCGGCTCGCCGAGCGGCAGGGCGTCGCCCGGTGCCAGCGGAGCGGGGCCCAGCCCCGACAGCAGATCGGTCGAGCGGCTGCCGAGGACCGGGGCGGCGGCGACCCCGCCCGCGAAGGCCAGGTAGCTGCGCACGCCCCGCGTCGCGGGGCCCACGTCCAGCAGCGCCCCGGCGGGCAGCCGCACCGGGGCGCCCCAGGCGGCGGGCCGCCCGTCGACCCGTACGGCGCACGGTGCTCCGGTCACGGCGACCGTCACCGCGCGGTCCGCGCGCAGCGCGCAGCCGAGCACGGTGGTCTCCAGGGTGGCCGCCGTCGGGGGGTTGCCGACCAGCCGGTTGGCCAGCCGGTGGGCGGGCTGGTCCAGCGCGCCGGACCGCGGCACGCCCAGGTGCGCGTGCCCGGGGCGGCCCAGGTCCTGGACGGTCGTCAGCAGGCCGGAGCGGGTGACGGTGACGGTCATGCTTCCTCGCTCTCCTTGCTCTCCTTGCTTTTCTCGCCCTTCGCGCCCTTCTCGCCGACCCCGCTCATCTTCCCCGCTCATGCGTCCTCGATCACGAAGCGGACCCGGGCACCCGGGCTGAGCAGGGCCGCGGGTTCGCGGGACGGGTCCCACAGCACGGCGTCGGTGTGCCCGATCAGCTGCCAGCCGCCGGGGGAGGAGCGCGGGTAGGCGCCGGTGTAGCGGCCGGCGAGGGCGATCGCCCCGGGCGGGACGGCGGGACGCGGCGCGGCCCGCCGCGGCACCCGGTACCGCTCGGGCAGGCCGGTCAGGTAGCCGAAGCCGGGGGAGAAGCCGCTGAACGCGACCCGGAACTCCGTCGCGGAGTGGATCCGCGCGACCTCCCGCTCGGCGACGCCCCACAGCGCGGCGACCTCCGCCACGTCGGCGCCGTCGTAGCGCACCGGGACGGTCACGGTCGCGTCGGCGCTCGTCCGCAGCGGCGGGACGCGCCAGCCGGGCAGTTCGGCGGCCAGGGCGTCCGGGTCGGCCACGCCGTCGAGCAGCACGGTGCGTTCGGCCGGCACGACCTCGGTGACGGACGGGAACCCGGACGCCGCGCGGCGGCGCTGGAGTTCGGCGTGGAAGGCGATCGTCTCGTCGGCGCCGTCGAGTTCGACCAGCAGCGCGTCCGGGCCGACCCGCAGGACTCGCAGGTTCATCCCGTACCTCTTCCCGCCCGCTCCGGTGCCGGTGCGAACGCCTCGACGCGGACCCCGGCCCGCCAGAGCGCGGTCCGCACCCGCTGGGCCAGCTCGGCGGCCCCCGGGGTGTCGCCGTGCACGCACAGCGAGCGGGCGCGCAGCCGGATCCGCTCGCCGGTGCGGGCGGTGACCTCGCCGTCCCGGGCGATGGCGACCGAGCGGTCGACGACCGCGTCGGGATCGTGGACGACGGCGCCGGGTTCGCGGCGCGGCACGAGCGTGCCGTCCGGGGTGTAGGCGCGGTCGGCGAACGCCTCGGCGACCGCCGGTAGTCCGGCCCGCCCGGCCGCCTCGTGCAGCCGTGAGCCGGGCAGCCCGAGCACGGGCAGGTCCTGCTCCCGGGTGGCGAGGCGGATGCCTCGGACCACCGCCTCCGCCTGCTCCTCGTCGTGCACCGTCCGGTTGTACAGCGCGCCGTGCGGTTTGACGTACGCCACGTCCGCTCCGGCCGCCCGGGCGAACACCTGCAACGCCCCGATCTGGTAGGCGACTTCGTGGGCCAGTTCGTCGGGCGGGACGTCCATCGCCCGACGGCCGAACCCGGCGAGGTCCCGGTAGGAGACCTGGGCGCCGATCCGTACGCCCCGGGCCGCGGCCAGCTCGCAGACCCGCTGCATGGTGCTCGGGTCCCCGGCGTGGAAGCCGCAGGCGACGTTGGCGCTGGTGACCACGGACAGCAGGGCGTCGTCGTCGGTGAGCGTCCAGCGGCCGAAGCCCTCGCCGAGGTCGGCGTTGAGGTCGACGACCGTCATGGGGGCGCCCCCGGTGGCTTCGGTGGTTTCGGCGGCTTCGGTGGTTTGGGTGCCTTCGGTGCCTTCGGTGCCTTCGGTGCTTCCGGGCGGTGTCACGCCGCGCCGTCCGTCATCGCGCGGACGATCACCGCGCGCGCGTCGTCCAGGTACCTGGTCAGTTCCACCTCGGCGTCGTCGATCTCGCCTGCCTCCAGCAGCCCGGCGAGCGTCTGGTTGCGGCGCAGGAACGGCTCGTGGAGCCCGCTGGCCGACGGGACGGCGGCGAAGGCCAGGCGCAGCTCGGCCATCAGCCGGGCCATGCACTCGTCGATCCGCCGGCTGCCGGCGAGCCCCGCGATGGCCTGGTGGAAGTGCAGGTCGGCGGTGCCGACGGTGACCCAGTCACCGAACGCCTCGGCGTCCTCCGCGCGGGCCAGTGCGGTCCGCACCGCGGCCAGGCGCTCGGGCGTCGCGGCGCGCAGGGCCCGTACGCCGGCCGTCTCCAGCGCGAGGCGCAGGGTGTAGATGTCGGCGACGTCGGCCGGTTCGAGGACGCGGACGAACACGCCGCGGTTGAGCTCGTGCACGACCAGCCGCTGGTCGGCCAGCAGCCGGAACGCCTCGCGGAGCGTGTTGCGCGAGACGGTGAGCGCCTCGCCGAGCGCCTCCTCGGAGAGCCGGGTGCCCGGGGCGAGCCGGCCCTCGGTGATGTGCTCGCGCAGCACCTCGGCCACGCGTTGGGCGGCGCTGGCGCGTTCGATGCGACCCCGGTCGGCCGCGAGCGCGTCGAAAACTCCGGTCACGTTCCACCTCCTGAACTCTTGTCGGATTGTTCCACAATCCCCTAGCCTCTCGGCAACCCCCGAACGGTCGCGGTCCACCCAATCGCGACCGCCTCGGCCCCGGGGTGCCCAGGCGGCCACCCGTAGGGCGGAGGTCCTCTGAAAGGCGGTCAGGAACATGATCGTTCTTGTCGGCATCCTCGTCGTGGTGGCCGGGTTCGCCACCCGGCGCAATCCACTCCTCGTCGTCGGCGCCGCCGGCATCCTCACCGGACTGCTGGGCGGGATGAGCCCGCTGAAAGTCCTGGAGGCCTTCGGCACCGGCTTCGCCTCCAGCCGCTCGGTGACCCTCTTCGCGATCACCCTGCCGGTGATCGGCCTGCTGGAGCGCCACGGCCTCCAGGAGCAGGCCCGCACCCTGATGAACAAGCTCGCCAAGGCCAGCGCCGGACGCGTCCTCGCGGTCTACCTGGTGGTCCGCCAGCTCACCGCCGCCTTCGGTCTCACCGGACTAGGCGGACCGGCCCAGGCGGTGCGCCCGATGGTCGCGCCGATGGCCGAGGCCGCCGCCGAACGCCGCCACGGCACCCTGACCGACAAGGCCCGCGAACGCCTGCGCTCCTTCGCCGCCAGCGCCGACAACGTCGGCCTGTTCTTCGGCGAGGACTGCTTCCTCGCCGTCGGCTCGATCCTCCTGATCACCGGCTTCGTCGACGCGACCTACCACACCGACCTGGAGCCGGTGCAGCTCGCGCTCTGGGCCATCCCCACCGCGGTCTGCGCCACCCTCATCCACGGCGCGCGCCTGCTGCGCCTGGACCGCACCCTCGCCCGGGACCTGCCCGCCGGGCCCTCCGCCGCGGCCGCTGTCGCGGCCTCCGCCGCCGCCACCATCGCTAGCACCGCGCCCGCCGCGCCCACCGCCACCACCGCCGACCGCACCGAGGAGACGACCAAGTGATCAAGGTCGAGTGGCTGTACTGGCTGGTCGGAGCCGTCTTCCTCGCGATGGCCGCGCAGATGGCCGCGGACCGCGGCAACCCCAAGCGCTACGGCAGTGCCGCCTTCTGGGGCCTGCTCGGCGTGAGCTTCGTCTACGGCTCGTGGGTCGCCGACAAGTCCGCCCCCGCCGCGCCGCTGGGCGTCGCGGTCCTGGCGATGATCTGCCTGGCCGGCTTCGGCTTCACCGGCCGCGGCACCCCCACGGCCGCCGCCCCCGAGCAGCGGGCCGCCTCCGCCGCGCGCCTGGGCAACCGGCTGTTCATCCCGGCGCTGGCGCTCCCGCTGGTCGCGCTGGCCTGCGGCACGCTCCTCAAGGGCGTGCACCTGGGAGGCGGGGTGCTGCTGCAGACCGGCAGCGAGACGCTCCTCGGGCTCGGCATCGCCTCGCTCGTCGCCCTGGGCCTCGCCCTGCTGCTCACCCGCGAACGCAACCCCGCCGTCGCCCTGCGCTCGGGCCGCGGGCTGCTGGAGGCCATGGGCTGGGCCCTGCTGCTGCCCCAACTCCTCGCCGTCCTGGGCTCGATCTTCCAGAGCGCCGGCGTCGGCAGCCAGGTGGGCAGGATCACCACCCACTTCCTCCCGGACGGCAGCAAGTACGCGGCGGTGGCGGTCTACTGCCTGGGTATGGCCCTGTTCACGATCATCATGGGCAACGCCTTCGCCGCCTTCCCGGTGATGACCGCGGCGATCGGCTGGCCGGTCCTGATCACCCAACTGCACGGCAGCCCGGGCGTCGTCCTGGCCGTCGGCATGCTGGCCGGCTTCTGCGGCACCCTGGTCACCCCGATGGCGGCCAACTTCAACCTCGTCCCGGCGGCCCTGCTCGAACTCAAGGACCAGTACGGGCCGATCAAGGCCCAACTCCCCACCGCAGGAGCGCTGTTGGTCTGCAACATCGCCATCATGTCGCTCTTCGCGTTCTGACCCCTCCCGGAAAGGCAGCCCCCCGTGACCAGAGTCCTGCTCACCGGCTTCGAACCGTTCGACGGCGCCGACGTCAACCCCTCCTGGGAGGTCGCCCGCCTCGTCGCCGACAACCCGCCCGACGGGCTCCTGGTCACCGCCACCCGGCTGAGCTGCGTCTTCGGACGGGCGGCCGAGGAACTGCGCACGGCGATCGCGGCCTGCGCCCCCGACCTGGTCGTCTGCCTCGGCCAGGCGATCGGCCGACCGGACGTCACCGTCGAGCGCGTCGCCGTCAACGTGGACGACGCCCGCATCCCCGACAACGCCGGCCGACAGCCGGTCGACCGGCCCGTCGTCCCCGGCGGTCCCGCGGCCTACTTCGCCACCCTGCCCGTCAAGGCCTGCGTGGCCGCCGTCCGGGAGGCGGGCGCGCCCGCCTCCCTCTCCCACACCGCGGGGACCTTCGTCTGCAACCACGTCTTCTACGCCCTGATGCACACGCTCGCCACCGAACACCCCACCGCCAATGGCGGGTTCGTGCACATCCCGGCCCTGCCCGAGCAGGTCCTCGACGGCTCCGCCCCCGCCCTGCCGGCCGACCTCGTCGCCCACGCCCTGCGCGCCCTGCTCACCACGGCCGCCACCCGTACGGTGGACCTCCGCGTCCCGGAGGGGGCGACCCACTGAGGCCGCCCGGCCCCGCCGTGCCCCGCTCTGCCCCGCCCCGCTCCGGCGCACCGGCGGTGACGGCGGGCCGGCGACTCAGGCGTCGAGCACCTGGCCGGGGCGCTTGACCACCGGGTCCTGCGCCGACCACGGGAACTCGATCCAGTCGTCGGTCCGCTTCCACACGTACTCGCACTTCACCAGGGAGTGCGACTTCTCGTAGATCACCGCGGACCGGACCTCGGCGACGTGGTCGAGGCAGAAGTCGTGCACCAGCTTCAACGTCTTGCCGGTGTCGGCGACGTCGTCCGCGATCAGCACCTTCTTGTCGGTGAAGTCGATCGCGGCGGGGACGGGCGCCAGCATCACGGGCATGTCGAGGGTGGTGCCCACGCCCGTGTAGAACTCGACGTTCACCAGGTGGATGTTCTTGCAGTCCAGCGCATACGCCAGCCCACCCGCCACGAACACGCCACCGCGGGCGATGCTCAGGACGAGGTCGGGCTCGAACCCGTCGTCGGCGATCGTCTGCGCCAGCTCGCGCACCGCCCGGCCGAAGGTCTGGTAGTCCAGGATCTCTCGCACATCAGTCACGCTGTTCAGTTTCCTCGACACTCGGTCGGGCGGCGAATCCGGCCCCCTGGGCAGCCCACCGCGCGCACGGCGCCCACGGTCGGCCCGCCACGCCCGCTCAGCGGCGCAGCAGCGCCTCCCGGTGCCCCCAGGCAAGCCGGAGCAGCGCCGCACCGGCGGGTTGTATCGGCTCGGTGGTGGTGAGGCGGTCCACCTGCTCGGCGGTGAACGGAATGCCGACCGAGCGGCCGGTCGCGTCGTCCAGGCCGACGCGGCGGCCCTCGTCGTTGGTGGAGACGATCCGCCGGAAGACCTCGTCGAACAGCTCGGCGTCGAAGACGGCCACCGTGAGCAGGTCGGTGACGAAGGTCAGCGGGTCCATCCCGAGACCGAGCCAGGACAGTCGGAGCCTGCCGTCCTCCCGCGCTGCTCCGAGCGTCCGGTGCAGCGGCCAGGCCTCGTAGTCGATGGGTGCCTTGCTGCTCCCGTACTCCTCACTGCCGCCGAGGAGCTCCTCGCTCAGCTCCCGCAGGACAGCCCGCCAGAGGTCGAAGTCGTTGGCCTCGTTCCAGGGCGCGTCGTGGGAGGCCTGGAACATTCCGACCGGCATCACCTGGAACAGCCCGCCGCCGGTGGCCACCTTCGCGGGGTCGCGCCAGTGCAGCAGGAACTCGGCGTCGCCGGTGCGGCGATCGTGCCGGACGGTCAGCGTGGTGACGGCCGCCATGACCGGGCGGCGGGAGAGGTCGGTCGGATCGCCGACGGCGGCCCGGAACGGCGTACGCCCGTCCGGGCCCGCCAGGACGGAGGCGGCGTACTCGTGGGCCGCCGCCTCGCAGATGTTGATCACATCGAAGTACCGCCCGCGCCCGAAGGTCAGCGTCGGGCCGTCCGCCGCCACCTCCAACAGCCGGTAGCAGCCCCGGTCCTCGAACAACCGGGGCCTGGCGAGCTCGCCGACCGCATCGGAGTAGTACCGGAACGCGGTGCCGTCCTCCCGCCGCGCCCGGACGTGATCGAGCTCGGGCTCCCCGCCGTCCAGCGCGACCGGGGGCGTGTCCGCCTGCCACCGCAACCGGACCCGCTCCAGCGGCACCGGCTGCCCCGGAATCCAGTGCGGACGGGCCAACAGGGGCAGACCCGGGACCAGCCGTCCGGATACGCCTTCGGCCAGCAGCTGCCCGGTCAACGCGAAGCGATGGTCATTCAGGTAGGCCCGCACCCGCTGCCACTGCTCACGGCTGGCTGCGGCGTTCGGGTGGTCGTCATCCATCGGCACGCCCGGCAACATACCGCGCCACCCCAACAGCCATGCGTGGGCCAAGTGATCGAGCCACGCCCCACCGGCCCTCGGAGGCGACAGTGAGCCCGAGCCGCTCGGAGGCCGTACAGCGGTGAGCCGAAAAGTCACGCGAACGACGGCCACGGCTCTGCCGCCCACTGTCACTGTAGGCAGCGACCACATCGCTGGCGGCCTTAGCGTCGACAAGTCAGAATTCCGCCAAGGCACGTGATCTTGAATGAGCCTTCCGTCTTGATGGCGGCGGCAGCGATCTCTGCTGCCCGACTGACCGTCTCGCGGAAAGGGACGCCGGATTGGTCAGCCCACGCTTCGTAGGAGGCGAGGTGGGAAACGATCGGCGCAGGATCGGTGATCTCGACGGTGCCGGGTAGTTCCCGCACCCGGATGTCCTTGAACGCTGTCCGGAGGTAGCCGGTTGCCTCTTCCAGGGAGAAGCGGGAGCTGAGGGAGACCCGTGCTGGCCCTTTCGGGATACCGAGGACGTCTCCTGCGGCCCTGGCCCAGAGCCGGTCCAGCTCGCGCTTGTCGGTGTCGCTGTTGGTCGAGGCGATGAGCACGCCGCCAGGCCGAAGGACACGGGCCAGTTCCTTGATCGCGGCCTCGATATCGCTGACGTGGTACAGCATGTGCAGGGCCAGCACGGCGTCGGCGCTGTCGTCGGCGAAGGGCAGAGCCTGGGCGTCGGCCACCAGGACCGGTCTTTGGACCTCGGTGAGGATGCCCGCCGAGATGTCCATCCCGACGATCTGAAGGTCTGGACGGTCCTTGTGCAAGCGGCTGACGAACTTGCCGTTGCCGCAGCCGATGTCGACGACGATCCCGCTTGTGTCGGCCAGCTCTTCGACGACGATCCCGGGCAGGTCGTACCGCGGCTGCTGCCACCGGTAGATCGACTGGCGGGCAGCCAGGTGGCGTCCGTCGGCGTAGGCGTTGTTCGCGAGGACGGACCGGTCGGTGACTGCGGCGTCCTGCTGAGCGGTGTTGCTCGTCATGCGGGCAGCTCCGGAGGGTTCGTGAGTGCGGGTCGAGAGCAGGCTTCCCTGACATTCTCGCGGAGACCCAGGACGATCGGGGAGCCTGCGTAGGCGGGCTCGGCGAGACGGGTGCTCAGCACCCGAAGACGGGCAGAGATGCTCGCTGTGCGACGACCCGGTGCGGCATCCAGCACCACCGAGAGCTTCTCCTGCACACCGTCGAGGTCACCGTGGGCGAGGTGGGCGTTGGCAAGGTCGAGGAACGCGGCCAGCAGGTCGCCGGAGGACTGCTCCTGCTGCGGCCCGGACTCGTACAGGGCGATAGCCCTGGAGGACGCCTCGATGGCTCGATTCACGTGACGGTGACCGCCCAGGGCAATGAGGGTGGTACCCGCGTAGGCCCACTGCTTGGCCTCGGGGAACGTGAACACACCGGGAAGGTCCACGGCCGCTACCGTGTGCCGCGCTGCCGTGGCCATTTCCACGGCCCGTAGCGCGCTCGCGCTGTCGCCGAGCGCGGCGGTGGCCCGTGCTTCGAGGCTGAGCAGACGAGCTGCGATGGTCCCGCTGTCCGCGTACGGTAGTCCGGCTCTGGCCAGCTCGGCGGCCTGGCGGTGGTCCTGCTGCCAGTAGGCGATCAGGGACTGGACGGATCGGATCCAGGCCCGGAGACCGTTGTGGCCGGCTGACTCCGCGCAGCGCCAGGCCGTTCGAGAATGCGTGGCCGCAGCCGCGTACTGGCCGAGGTCGAGGGCGACATGGGTGGCCAGGCCACAGAGGCGTCCGGCTTGTAGGTAGAGATGGCTTGTCTGGTAGGGGTGTTGGCGGCCTCGGAGTAAGTCGAACACTCCTCGCCGGAGGGTTCCGATGTCGTGGAAGAGCTCGGACACCGGCTTGCTCACGTAGTCCCCTGCCAGCCTCGCAATGTCCGCGTCGATCTGTTCGAGCAGCGTGTCGTCCACGTTGGACGCGCTCGCGAAGCGGAGGAAGAGCGCGGACTCTGCCGAGTCGGCTGCTACGGCCACTACGAGATCGCCGTCGTGGTCCGTGTGTGAGGCAGGCACAAGGGGCGAGGTTTCGCTCACGCTGTTGAGCGGTGGAATTGCTTCGGCGGCTGCCAGGGGTGCTCCCAGCAGGTCAGCCAACTGGTCGACCGAGAGCCTCAGGACGCGGGCGAGCCTCGGCCGCATCCAGGGCTGTGGGGTGCCCCTGCCGCTCTCCCATCGCCCCACGGTCGTACGGTCCACGTCGAGGGCTTCAGCCAGGGATTCCTGTGTGTGACCGACTGCCTCCCTGCGCTGGATCAGCCGGGACCTCCTGGATGCCATTCCGCGTCCTCCAGGGGTAGGCCAGTTCGTCCGTAGCCGTAACAGGCCAGGTCATGGCCGGGTTTGCAGCACGGATGCCTCGTTGTCGCCTCAATTCTGCTCTGGTTCACCGGCGTTGGAGGCGGTTCTGTGGATACCTGCCGGGTGAATCCCGGCGCGAATCGGCCCGATGCCGACCTCGTCCCGGTGAAAGGTCCGCACTCATGTCCGTCGCCACTCGCCAAGCCATCACCCCCGCCCCGTTCGGCTTTCGCGTGCTGCCCAGTGCCGAGGCCGTACCGAACGCCCGGCGGCGGGTGATACGGACCGTGCGCGGTTGGGGCTTGCCGCTGGCGGAGGACGCGCTCCGCGATGTCGAGTTGCTGTCCAGCGAGCTGATCACCAATGCCGTGTGCCACACGGATGCCCCGTGCGTCGTGTGCGTGTCCTGGGACTCTGAACGGCTGCGTGTCGAGGTGACGGACGTCGGCCACGACCTCCCGGCTGTCGGCGGGATCGATCTCGACGCCACCGGCGGGCGAGGGCTGTTCCTGGTGGCAGCGCTCGCAACGAACTGGGGCGTCGAGCCGGACCCCGCCGGAAAGCGGACCTGGTTCGAGGTCGGCACCACTGCCGCAGTCTCGGGCGACGAGCGACTCACCGCGCTGGTGAGGGCCGCGGCCCCGAAGGCTCGGGGCGTCGTCCCGACCAGTGCCTGACAAGACTTCCCCCACCCCGATGCGGGCTTGGGGGATGCAGGTGGCCGCGCTTGGTCGACAGCCGCGCGGCACAGGCACCTGAGGTTCCTTGCCAGCGGTTTGCCCTGGCACCGGATCCATCGCCGCACCCATCACGGGAGCGGGCAGTCGGCCCGCCCCATGAAACCGAAGGAGTCCCTCATGCCCGAGAACCTGACGACCAGCACCGAGCCGGAGGGCGACGGCCTGGTGGTCGCCCGAGCAAAGGTCGCCGCGGCTCGCTCGCGCGGCGAGCAGCCGTCGGACGGCGGCTCCACCGGCCGAACCGACACCAACGACTGACGGCTGCATCACGATGACTGCCGAGCACTTCTCGGTGGTTGAGCGTCTGGGCGGGGATGACTTCCTCGCCCGGACGCTCGGCCGCAGCTTCAAGGTCGCACGCGGCGGCGCCGCGTCGCTCGCCGGACTGATGGGCTGGGATGACCTCAATGCCATCCTGACCCACCACCGGTTCGAACCCCCTCGCTTCCGACTCGCCACCAACGGGGAGCAACTGGCCGCGCACACGTACTCCCGGCCGGTCGTCACCCGACGGAGCACCGTCTGGCACCAGCTCCAGCCCTCGGAGTTGCACCGGCGTCTCGCTGAAGGTGCCACGCTGGTGCTGGACGCCGTTGACGAGCTGCACCCCGGAATTCGTGCTTTGGCCGGTCAATTGGAGCGCTGGCTGCGAACCGGCGTGCAGGTCAACCTGTACGGCTCGTGGACCGGCATCGAAGGTTTTGGTGTCCACTGGGACGATCACGACGTGGTCGTCGTCCAGCTCGACGGCACGAAGCGCTGGCGCATCTACGGCCCCACCCGCACGGTACCGATGCACCGCGACGTCGAGACACCGGAGCCGCCGCCGGAAGAGCCTGTTGCCGATCTGGTCCTCACGGCCGGTGATGTGCTCTACCTGCCTCGGGGCTGGTGGCACGCCGTCGCCGCCTCCGAGGGCAAACCCTCGCTACACGTCACGTGCGGGCTGCAGAGCACGACGGGCGCGGATCTCATCACCTGGCTGTCGGAGATGCTGCGCGCGCACGAGGCCGTCCGGGCGGACATTCCGCGCTTCGGGGGCGCCGAGGAGCAGCGTGCCTTCCTCGACACGATCGGCAAGCTCCTCGCGGCCGAGTTGGAGAGCGACGACCTGATCGCCCGCTTCTCCTCCGCCCGCGACGCCACCGAGCGAGCCCGGCTCGCGCCGTCGCTGCCCCACATCACGGCGGCCCCGCCGGATGCCGACCTCCAGGTGCGCCTGGTCACCACGCGACCCGCGCTCACGGCCGTGTCCGACGGCACCGTCCGGTTGACCGCTGGCGGTGAGGAGTGGACGTTCGCCGCCAAGGCCGAGCCGATGCTCGCGCTCCTCGCAGACGGGGACCCCCATCGGCTGGCTGATCTCGCACAGGCCGCAGGCATCACCATCACACAGGCGGCCAATGTCGTGACGGAGCTGGTCGACGGCCAAGCCGCCGTGATCGGAGGTGCGCCATGACGGCCCAGCTGGGCCTCGGCACCTACCGCTGCCTCGATGTGGCCGAGGCCGCGCTGATGGCCGCCTCCCGAGGTGCCGACTGGGTGGACACCGCGCCCAACTACGCAGGCGGCCAGGCGGAAACCTCGCTCGCCCCGGTTCTGGCTGCCCACCGGGATCTTCGCGTCTCCACGAAGGTGGGCTTCATCCCGGCCGGCGCCGGGCACATCGGCGTGCGGGCCGGTGCCCTGATTGCAGCGGATGCCGAACGCGGGTACTGCCTCGCCCCGAACTACGTCGCCTGGCAGCTCGCCCGTAGCAGGCGCATGCTCGGCCGGGTACCCGACCTGGTGTTCGTGCACAACCCCGAACACGGTTGCCCGGACGGCGAGATCACCGGCCGGCTCTACAAGGCCTTCCTGACCCTGGAAGAGGCCTGCAGTCAACAGGTCATCAGCACCTACGGAGTGGCGACCTGGCGCGGCTTCAGTAGCCGCCTCTTCGACGTACCCACGCTGATCGAACTCGCGGCCAAAGCCGGCGGCCCGAACCACCACCTGCGGGCCATCCAGCTCCCGGTCTCCCTCGTCCACCTCGTGCCCGTCGCCCAGGCTCTCGGCGGACATGGCCCGTTGGCCGACGCCCTGAATGCGGGGCTGGAGGTGTTCGCCTCCGCCCCGCTCCACGGCGGCGAGATTCCTGACCTGGTGACCCCGGAACTGTCCGAGCTGATCACCCCTGGCAAGACCCCTACCGAGACCGCCCTCGCCGTTGTGGCCTCAGCCCCAGGGGTGAAGCGCGTGCTCCTGTCGACGGGGAACGCGGAACACTGGGGTCAGGCCGCCGGAGCCGTCGGCCGACCGCCGTTGTCTCCGGACGTACTGCGAAGGGTCGTTGATGTACTCGGAACCTGAGCCGGACACCGCCAGGCGGATGCGCGGGATGCACGCCACAGCAGCAGCGGCGTTCGACGCGACGCCGATCGGCTCCCGCGAAGCGTGGGGCTGGCGCGGTCGTACCCTCAGCCGCCCGGTTGCCACGGCGTCCGGCGAGGGCTGGCTCCGCCTGGTGTCGGCCCCGGCCGACAAGGCCGGCGGGAAGCTCTGGGAGGGGCCGCGGGAGGCAGAACGGCTCATGCCTCCCGCGGTACCCAGGCCACGCCTGCGGGAGCGGCGCACCTGGACCGAGGCCGGGCACGGCTACCTGGCAGAGCTGTACGACCAGATCACCGCCCCCACCATCACCACCCACGAGCCGATCCTTCGGGAGGCACCCGACCTGGACGATGCCTGGTGGGACGCGCTCAGCACCGCCCTCGACGCCATCGCCACCGTCTCGAGCGACCGGGTCGCTGTCCGGCAGGAGTACCTGGACCGCGCTATGCCCCAGTACCTCGGCATCTCGATCGACACCAAGGTGGCCGCCTGGACGACGGCCCACGGCGACCTGCACTGGGCCAACCTCACGGGCCCGGTCCTCACGGTTCTCGACTGGGAAGGCTGGGGCGTCGCTCCCGCCGGGTACGACGCGGCGCTGTTGCACTCGTACAGCCTCCTCGTGCCGGACACCGCCACGCAGGTCCGTCACCGACTCGCCCACATCCTCGACACGCCGGCCGGGCAGTTCGCCGAACTGGCCGTCATCACTGAACTGCTACAGACCACCACACGAGGCGACAACCTCGACCTTGAGCAGCCCCTGCGACGGAGGCTCTCCGCGATCACCAGTTGACCAGCCCTCGACCCCGTTCTGGTCGAGGGCCGAGATCACACCGACGCGACCGATCCCCGGACTTGAGGCGCCCGCGCCGGACGACGGCGTCCGGGTCGGGCAGACCCAGCGTCGGAAGTGCACACGCGCCGGAGGCGACTGCGAACCCCGGCGATCCACCACGGTCCTCCGGATCAGTTCGATGACGGAAGCCACGGCATCGCCAGATCTGCTTTCTTCCCATGCAGTTGGAGGAGTGGTCGCTTCTCTGGCCCCTCGACATCCGGAACGGGCGACGAGGTAACGTTCCGGAGCCGCTGGGCTACCTCGCGAACGGCTTCCGGTGATGTCGGATGGGCGGGAGCTCTCGCCACGGGGGCGGCGCGAACTCGACAGCATCCGTTACGCGATCCGCCTTGCCGAGGCGTGAGAGGAGCCAGAGGATGACGGACGACCTGACCTCGGTGGCGAGGTTCCTGTTCGAAGCCGGGACGCTCAAGCAGACCAAGCGCACGGGATGGTGGATGGCCGGGGTCCGCGATCCGGAGTCGGTCGCCGAGCATTCCTGGCGGACCGCGCTGATCGCATCGGTCATCGCCAAGCTCGAAGGCGCCGACCCGGCGCAGGCCGCCTTCCTCGCGGTCTGGCACGACTCGCAGGAGACGCGTACCGGGGACGTCAACCACCTGGGCAAGAAGTACGCGCCCGGTGCGGATCCGGTGGCCGTGACGGCTGACCAGGTCGCCGGGATGCCCGAGACCCTGGCCTCGGCCATTCAGGACCTCGTTGCGGAGTACGAGGGGAAGGAGAGCCCGGAGGCGGTCTGCGCCCGGGACGCGGACAAGCTGGAGTGCATGATCCAGGGCGTCGAGTACAAGGCGCAGGGCTATGCCAACGCGCAGCGGTGGATCGACAACAGCCGTGGGCGGCTCACCACGAAGTCCGGCAACGCCCTCGCCGATGCGATTCTCGCGAGTGACTCGCTGGACTGGCTCCGCGCTGCCCTCGGTGAGAAGCCGCTCGACGGCGGGCGGAGGAACGTGGATGGCGATCGAGGCTGAGCTCAAGGCGGTCGTGCGCGACCCGGAAGGCGTGCTCAAGCGGCTGGAGGAGCGGTACGGCGCCGGCCGGGCCGAGGTCTACCGCGACACGTACTACGACGCGCCGGACGGCAGTCTGATGGGTGCCGACCGTGAACTGCGGATCCGTACGGTGCACAGCTCGAACGGCACGCGCACGGTCCTGACCTACAAGGGCGCCAGGGTGGACGAGGCCTCCGGCTCGAAGCCGGAGGCCGAGACGAGGGTCGAGGATGCCGAGGCTGCGCACGAGATCGTCCGGGGCTTGGGTTTCGTTCCGCGCATCGCGTTCGAGAAGCGATGCCGTAACTACGCGTTCGAGCGCGATGGCCGGCGGGTGCTGGTCACGCTCGTGCGCGTACCCGAGCTGGACGACACCACGTTCATCGAGGTCGAGACGATGGCGGCAACGGAGCACGAGCTAGGGTCGGCACTCGCTTTCGTCCGCGCCGTTCTTGCGGAACTGGGCATCGGAGAGGCCGACTTGACCACGGACCTGTACACCGATGCGGTCGCGGCGGCGCGACCGGTGTGATCCGGAGGGTTCAGCGGGCCCGCTGGCTCATCGCCGTGCTCCCTGCGGCCAGAGCACGACGACCGGCACGCTCCGGTGCCGTGCGTAGGCGACGACGTCGGCCGTGCCGCCGTAGCCGCGTGCCACTCGGCGACCGTGATCTCGCCCGCCTGGTAGGCGTCGTCGATCGGCGCCAGATCTCGCCAGCCTCGCTCCTTCGCGCTTGCGATGTCCTCGGCGTCGTGACCGCCCGGAGGGCGCGCGATGGAGTCCATGTGCACTCCTTCCCTGTTCGTCAACTCTGCTGCTGGTCCATGGTCTACCGGACGAGGCCGGGGTCCGTGCCCTGCGGCGGGGTGACCCCAGTCAGCTCACATGCCCGGTCAGCGAGGAGAGGGGCAAGTTCTGGGTAGTACCCCCGATCGACAGCCTGGAGCATCTCTGCGAGAGCGATCAGCTGACCGACACGTCCGGCAGGAGTGTCGAGGATGTCGGCGAACTCCGCGCGGACGCGGTCCGCGACCTCGGGCACGAGGAGGCTGCTGACCCACAGGACTGCGGGGTCGTAGCCGATCGGCACCAGGCCCCATCGTTCCCAGTCGAGGATCTTGAGCGGCCCGGTGGTCAGGTTGGCCCACTGGAGGTCACCGTGCCCGGTGGTCCGCTCGACTTCGGCCGGGGCCGGGATGCCGAGGTACTTCGGGAAGACCTGTTCGACCCACGTCCGGCGCAGAGTGATCTTCGCACTGGGTGCTTCCGCGATGCCGGCCAGCGCGTCCTTCAATGCGCTCCACCAGCCGTCGTCCAGGCCAGGATCGTCGCGAAGATCCGGCGTGGAGGAGACCGCGGGACCTACCAGGTCGAAGACGTCGGCCTGGTAGAACCAGCCGGTCTCGGTCCAGTCCACGGTGTTGTGGAGCCGGGGTCGCGGGACGGAGGCGGGGATGAGCTGTTCCGCGCCGAGGGCTCCCTGACCGGTCGGTCGGGGCGCCCGGTGACGGCTGTTTCTGGAGACCCGGAGCCAGACACTCTCGGCTCGCTGGCCGATGGTGGTTCCGGAGGTGCCGAAGACCGCCGGTCCGGTGCACACGAGGCCGAGGAAGGCCGCCGCCTTTGCGTGCGCTGCCATCAGGTTGCGCCGGGTGTCGTCATCCGGCTGAAAGGACATCGAGCACCGTCCTGAGTCGCTTGTCGGGGATCGGTTCGGCGAGCGCCGCTCTCGCATCGTCCCAGTGCTGGCGGGTGCTGGTCGAGGTGAGGACGACGTCCAGTGCCGGGCACGCTCCGATGACCTGGAACGCGGTGGCGTGCGGGGTCGATCCCGGCGCGAGGAGGTTCACCAGTTCGGGGGTCATCAGGCCCCGGCAGTTCTGTTTCCGCGATTCGTGCCGTGCTGGCTGAACTCGGTATCGAGGAAGATGACTTGACCACCGAGCTGTACACCGACGCGGTTGCGGCAGTCCGCCCGGCATTGCCTCATCGGTGACATGCGGGATACCAACTGCAGGAGGGACGGAGCCCGTCTGGTCACGCCAGTGCGCCGCCGCCCTCCACGAGAGGGCGGCGGCGACCCTATCCCCGGGCCCGGTAACCGAGGTCACCCCGTGGCATTTGCGCGCTTGGCGAGTTTCACCAGTTCCGCTGGTGCGCCACGGCCGGCGATGAGGATGAGTTCACGGATCGCCGTCCGGGCCGCTACGTGGGTTCGGACGCTCTCCGGTGCCACTTCCTCGGCGCGAAGGAGGCAATCGAGAGCTTCCCCGAGATTTCGTCGTTGAGCGTGAGCTCGTCCGAGGTCGATGAGGAGCCGGGACCTTCGCTCGGGCGAGAGTTGCGCGGCATCGATCCGTTGGCCCAGTTCCAGGGCCTCGCCCGCATCGCCGAGTTCGAGGGCGGTGGAGACCGCTTGAATCTCGACATTCGTCGGGCCGAACTCCAGATTGAAGTCGTTTCGGTCCGCTCCGAGCTGTGCGGCTATGTCTCGGGCGCAGCCGATTTCCTTCCGGGCCTGCTCGCGTTGACCGGCGCGAGCGGCGGTCAACGCGAGAACCAAGTGGAGCGATCCGAGGACTGACAGTGCTTCCGGCGGCCGGTTGCTGGTCGAGGTGTGCACTCGCAGGGCGGAGACTGCACTCTGCGCCACGTGTTCTGCCTGGTCCAGCCGCTGTAGCCGGACGAACGCATGAGCCATCCGGAAGATGCCAGCGAACACGTGCAGTGGCTGGCCGGACTGCTCGGCGGCTCGAATGGAGCGATCGGCGGCAACCCAGGCCGCATCGGCTTCATCCTGCCGAACAAAGGCAGCTGCGAGTGCCTGGTAAGCCTGGCTGAGAAGCAGGTGGACCTTGCCGCGATCGTCCGTGTCAGCGGTCCGTGCAGCTCGCTCCAACCTTGGCAGAACGTCGGCGATGGCAGTACTCAGTTCGGCGAACTGATTGCTGTGGGTCAGTTGCCACAGCCGTTCGACGGCGTTGGCCAGTTCGGCAGGATCATCGGTGACCATTCGGTCCTGATCGGCGAGCAACCCATCGAGAGCTGGATGCCCCGAGAGCGACAGCCGGGCCAGGTCGAGGTCGTTGGGCTGATCCGAGGTTGCGGGTGTCGTGACAGCGGGAGACGGAGCATCAGGTCGCAGGGTTTGAACGGAAACGCCGAGGCCGTTCGCCAGCAGTTGGAGAACATCAAGGCGGACAACCGGCTGGACGCCCCGTTCGACCTGTGACACCCAGCTGGCGGTCCGGTTGATGGCCGCGGCAAGTTCATCCTGCCTCATACCGCGGCTCTTTCGGAGCTGAGCGACCCGAGCGCCGAAGGCCCGCCTTTCCTCTGGGCTCACTGGAGGGCCTGGGCGGCAGAGCCGCCCTTGCCGGAGATCTCATCCAGGAACGTGACCTCGAAGGAGTCGAGGTACTGGCCGCGTTCGGCCAGGAACCGGCGGACATGAGGCTGGCGCTCGTGCTCCTCGAAAGCTTCGCGGTCCGCGTACAGCTCGTAGAAGACCCGGACGCACGGTTCGTCCGCCACGGCGTGGTTGACGTAGACGAGAGTGCCGGGTTCCTTCGCGCGGATGCCGTTGAGCGCATCCTCTGCCAGAACATCGAAGGCTTGAGCGGCAGTTGCGTCGTGGGCGACGAAGCGAACGACAAGACCGAATCCCATGGTTCTCCCCTTCCTGGTTGGTTGAGTCTTGCATGACTCGGTGAAGAACTGCGAGTGGCAGAGCTTCTTGACTCGCAGAAACTCTGCGACTACTTTCAGTGTTGCCAGCGTGGCGGAGAGCTACGCATGGATCCCCTTTCGCTGCCGTCCGACTGTGACGGTCACTGCTTGCGGGTTGAGCCGGGTGTCGACTTCGGCCATTCGTCCACCCGCAGGGATGGAGGAGCAATGGCGTCGGATCTGATCGTCAGCCCACTCAACACCGCCCGGTTCCCGGTGCCTCTGGAGTGGGGTGTGCCGCCGGGGGTCGAGGCCGTGCCGGCGGCTCGGCGGCTGGTGGGGGCGATCCTGCGGGAGTGGGGGGTGCCGTTGACCGAAGACGGGCTCCAGGAGGTGGAGTTGTGTGCGAGCGAGGTCATCGCGAATGCGCTCCTGCACACGGGGGAGCGGTGTGTCGTGTCCGTCCACCGGCGTAGTGGGCGGGTGCGGGTGGAGGTTGCCGATCGGGGTGCGGAGCTTCCGTATCGGGAGCGGGATCCCGAAGCGACCACCGGGCGGGGGTTGTTGCTCGTCCAGGCTCTCGCCCACGCGTGGGGGTGGCGCCCGGCGGAGCGGGGCAAGGTGGTGTGGTTCGAGTATCAGGAGGATGCCGAAGCGCCGTGCCCCACGCATGGGTGGGGCACGGCGCGCAATCTCCGCAGCGTCTGTGAGGTGGCGTAGTGGGGGCTGCCGCCCGACTCGTGTGGTGGGTGTTGTTCTCTGCGTCTGTGGTGGCGGGGTTCGTCGCCGGGTGTGACCGTTAGACGGCTTCCAGAGTCGCCTTCATGACCTGGGCGCCGCGGCTGACCCGCAGGCGGACCTGGTCGGCCATCTCATGAGGGAGCACGTCCGTCGTCCACACCAGGCGGCACCGTCCCTCGGCCACCGGGAGCACCTGGAAGGAGGCGTGGTGGTGGGTCAGCGGGAGCTTGAAGCCCTCGACGGCCGAGTACGCCAACCGCCGCAACTCCTCGTCCACGCTGACGATCAGCTCCCGGATCACCGCACCGCCGGGCATGGTGAGGTACCGGACGTCGCCGTCCATCCGGGTGTCGAGGACGTAGCCGGGGATGAGGCGCTCGTGTACGGCGCCGACGTCCCGTACGGCGTCCCACACGGACGCCGCGTCGGCCTCGATCAGTACGTCCTCGACAACCGTGGCGATGGTCCCCAACTCCCTCAAGCAGTACCGAAGAAGCTGTCCAGGATTCGCTGCGCGGCCAGCCCCGCCGGCAGCGTACCGGCCCGCACCTGGGCCTCCAGTTCCGGGGTGAGCCGCCGTACCTCCGGGTGTTCGTGCAGCCGCGCGTACAGCTGGTCGTGGACCATCGACCACGTCCACTCGACCTGCTGTTCCCGCCGCTTGGCGGCCAGCCCGCCCGTCGCGTCCAGTATCTTGCGGTGCTGCTGCAGCCGCTCCCACAGGACATCGAGCCCGGCCCCGTCGAGCCCGCTGCAGGTCAGCACCGGTGGCGTCCACGCCGCGTCCGGTGCCTGCAACAGCCGTAGCGCGCCCGCGAGTTCACGTGCGGCCGCCCTCGCGTCGCGCTCGTGCGGGCCGTCGGCCTTGTTGACGGCGATGACGTCCGCGAGCTCCAGCACGCCCTTCTTGATGCCCTGCAGCTGGTCGCCGGTCCGGGCCAGTGACAGCAGCAGGAAGGTGTCCACCATCCCGGCCACCGTCGTCTCCGACTGCCCGACCCCCACCGTCTCGATGAGGACGACGTCGTAGCCCGCCGCCTCCATGACGACCATCGACTCCCGGGTGGCCTTGGCGACGCCGCCCAGCGTCCCCGAGGTCGGCGACGGCCGCACGAAGGCGGCCGGGTCCACCGCCAGCCGCTCCATCCGGGTCTTGTCGCCCAGGATGGACCCGCCGGTGCGGCTCGACGTCGGGTCGACGGCGAGCACGGCGACCCGGTGGCCGAGTCCGGTGAGCATCGTCCCGAAGGAGTCGATGAAGGTCGATTTGCCGACACCGGGCACCCCGGTGATGCCGACCCGCACCGCCCCGCCCGCGTGCGGCAGCAGCCGCTGGAGCAGCTGCTGCGCGAGCGCGCGGTGGTCGGGGCGGGTGGACTCGACGAGGGTGACGGCGCGCGCGATCCAGGCGCGCGAGCCGTCCAGGACGCCCGTCACGTAGGCGTCGAGGTCGATCGTCCTCGGTGGCATCGGACTCAGCAGCTCACAGCTCGTGGCCGAGTTCGACGGCCAGCGCCGTCAGCAGGTCGAAGGCCGCGTCCGGGATCACCGTGCCCGGGCCGAAGACCGCCGCCGCGCCCGCCTCGTACAGTGCCTGGAAGTCCTGCGGCGGGATGACGCCGCCGACCACGATGGTGATGTCCTCCCGCCCGGCCGCGGCCAGTTCGGTGCGCAGCGCGGGGACCAGGGTGAGGTGCCCGGCGGCCAGCGAGGAGACGCCGACGATGTGGACGTCCGCCTCGACGGCCTGGCGGGCGACCTCGGCCGGGGTCTGGAACAGCGGGCCGACGTCGACGGTGAAGCCGAGGTCGGCGAAGGCGGTGGCGATCACCTTCTGGCCGCGGTCGTGGCCGTCCTGGCCCATCTTGGCGACCAGGATGCGCGGGCGACGGCCTTCGGCCTGCTCGAACCGCTCGACCAGGTCGCGGGTGCGCTGGAGGGGCGCCGACGGGCCCGCTTCGTCTCGGTACACACCGGAAATGGTACGGATCTGGCCGGAGTGGCGGCCGTACACCTTCTCCAGGGCGTCGGAGATCTCGCCGACCGTTGCCTTCGCCCGGGCCGCGTTGACGGCCAGGTGCAGCAGGTTGCCGTCCAGCGAGCCGCCGCGCTGCGGGCCGGCCTCGGCGGCCGCCGTCAGCGCGCGCAGGGCGTCCTGGCACTGCGCCTCGTCGCGCTCCTCGCGCAGCCGGCGCAGCTTCTCGATCTGCCGGGCCCGCACCGCCGAGTTGTCGACCTTGAGGACGTCGATCTGCTCGTCGTTCTCGACCCGGTACTTGTTGACGCCGATCACGGGCTGGCGGCCGGAGTCGATCCGCGCCTGGGTGCGGGCGGCGGCCTCCTCGACGCGCATCTTGGGGATGCCCGCGTCGATGGCCTTGGCCATGCCGCCGGCCGCCTCGACCTCCTGGATGTGCTGCCAGGCCCGGGCGGCGAGGTCCTGCGTCAGCTTCTCGACGTACGCGGAGCCGCCCCACGGGTCGATGACCCGGCAGGTGCCGGACTCCTGCTGGAGCAGCAGCTGGGTGTTGCGGGCGATCCGGGCGGAGAAGTCCGTCGGCAGGGCGAGCGCCTCGTCGAGGGCGTTGGTGTGCAGCGACTGGGTGTGGCCCTGGGTGGCGGCCATCGCCTCGACGCACGTGCGCGTCACGTTGTTGAAGACGTCCTGGGCGGTCAGCGACCAGCCGGAGGTCTGCGAATGGGTGCGCAGCGAAAGGGACTTGGGGTTCTTCGGGTCGAACTGCTTGACCAGCTTGGCCCACAGCAGCCGGGCCGCGCGCAGCTTGGCGACCTCCATGAAGAAGTTCATGCCGATCGCCCAGAAGAACGACAGCCGCGGCGCGAAGGCGTCTACGTCCAGGCCCACGTCCAGGCCCGCGCGCAGGTACTCGACCCCGTCGGCCAGGGTGTAGGCGAGCTCCAGGTCGGCGGTGGCCCCGGCCTCCTGGATGTGGTAGCCGGAGATGGAGATCGAGTTGTACCGGGGCATCTTCTGCGAGGTGTACGCGAAGATGTCCGAGATGATCCGCATCGACGGCTGCGGCGGGTAGATGTAGGTGTTGCGGACCATGAACTCCTTGAGGATGTCGTTCTGGATGGTCCCGGCGAGCTTCTCCGGCGGCACCCCCTGCTCCTCGGCCGCGACGATGTACAGCGCGAGGACGGGCAGCACCGCGCCGTTCATGGTCATCGACACCGACATCTTGTCCAGCGGGATGCCGTCGAACAGCTGGCGCATGTCGTAGATCGAGTCGATGGCGACGCCCGCCATGCCGACGTCGCCGGTGACGCGCGGGTGGTCGCTGTCGTAGCCGCGGTGGGTCGGCAGGTCGAAGGCGACCGAGAGGCCCTTCTGGCCGGCCGCGAGGTTGCGGCGGTAGAAGGCGTTGGACTCCTCGGCGGTGGAGAAGCCCGCGTACTGGCGGACGGTCCACGGCTGGTTGACGTACATGGTCGGGTACGGCCCGCGCAGGTACGGGGCGATGCCGGGGTACGTCTCCAGGAAGTCCAGGCCGTCGAGGTCGGCCGCGGTGTACAGCGGCTTGACGCCGATGCCCTCGGGGGTGTCCCAGACCAGCTCGTCGGGGGCCTTGCCGGTGGACCGCTGCCAGGCGGCCTGCCACTGGGCGTCGGTGACCTCTCCGGCAGCGGAGCCGGCAGAGGAACCGGCGGAGGAGTCGTCCAGCCCGATTCCGGTGAAGTCGGGGATCATCGCGCCACTCCAATGAGGTCCAGCAGGGAGGTGAGGACGGCGATCGCGTCCCCGCCCGCGTAGATGAACTCGTCCACTCCGGCGGGTACTTCGGCCGGGCGGCCGGCCAGCAGCACGCGCTGGGCGCCCGCCTCCTTCAAGGCTACGGCGACGGCCGCGGCGTGCTCGCCGTACAGGGCGTCGCTGGAGCACAGGCAGGCGACGGCGGCACCGGACTCGCGGAACGCCGCGGCGAACGCGGCCGGGTCGACGCCCTCGGTGGACGCCGTCGCGATGCCGCCGGCCTGGAACAGGTTGGCGGCGAAGGTGGTGCGCCCGGTGTGCGCGGAGGCGGTGCCGATCGAGGCCAGGAACAGCGCCGGACGGGCGCCGGTGGCCGCCAGGTGGGCGTCCGAGCGGTCCCGCAGCGCCTCGTACGCCTCGGCGCGGCGCACCCGCGGCAGGCCGCCGGTGTGCCCGGCCGGGGCCGGTTCGCGGACCAGCGGCTGCTCGTCCAGGTGCGGGAACTCGCTGACGCCGGTGACGGGTTCGCGCCGCTTGGCGAGCTTCGCGGACCGCTCCGCCCAGGTCGCGGCGATCCGGTCGCCGACCAGCCCGGACGCCAGCGCGGCCTGCTGGCCGCCGGTCCGTTCGATCTCCTGGAACCAGGCCCAGGCGGCCTGCGCCAGCTCCTCGCCGAGCTGCTCGACGTACCAGGAGCCGCCGGCCGGGTCGATCACCCGGGACAGGTGGGACTCCTCCAGCAGGATCGACTGGGTGTTGCGGGCGATCCGGCGGGCGAAGGCGTCGGGCAGGCCGAGGGCGCTGTCGAAGGGCAGCACGGTGACGGCGTCGGCGCCGCCGACCCCGGCGGCCAGGCAGGCCACGGTGGTGCGCAGCATGTTCACCCACGGGTCGCGGGCGGTCATCATCACCCGGGAGGTGACGGCGTGCTGGCGCTGCGCCGAGGCCTCGGCGGCGCCGCCGGACACCTCGGCGACGCGGGCCCAGAGGCGGCGCGCGGCGCGGAACTTGGCGATGGTCAGGAACTGGTCGGCGTCGGCGGCGTAGCGGAATTCCAGCTGGCCGAGCGCGGCGTCGACGGACAGGCCGGCCGCGGTCAGCGCGCGCAGGTAGGCGACGCCGGTGGCGAGCGCGCAGCCCAGCTCCTGGGCGGGGGAGGCGCCGGCCTCGTGGTACGGCAGGGCGTCCACGGTGAGGGCCCTGACGTTCGGGTAGCCCTCGGCGCAGCGGGCGGCGAGCGAGGCGGCCTCGGCGAGCAGGGCGTCGGTGCGGTCGGCGGAGCCGGTGCGGGCCTGGAGGCCGAGCGGGTCGGCGCCGAGGTTGCCGGCGGCGGAGGCGGGGGAGACCTCGCGCTCCTCGTACAGCCCGAACAGCCGCTCGGCGGCCTCGGTGAAGTCCGGTCCCGCGTCGAGGGCGACGGCGGCGAGGTCCAGGTACACCCCGTCGAGCGCCTCGGGCAGGGCGGCGACGGGCAGGCCCGCGTCGCCGAGCTCCAGCCAGAGCGAGCCGACGCCGTGCTCCAGGTCGGCCAGGACGGCCTCGTTGGCGCGCCGGCGGTCAGGGGCGGCGTGCCGCTGCCGTACGTCCCACCCGGCGACGGCGGAGCCCTGCGGCCGGCCGCCGCGGACGAACGGGGGGAAGCCGGGGTAGCCGGGCTCGACCGAGGTGTTCTCGGCGGTGTACAGCGGGCGGGCGCGCAGCCCGTCCTGGAGCGCGGTGGTGAGCGCCTGCTCGGCGGCGGCGCCGTCCTCGGGCCGGGCACCGGACTTGCGCAGCACGCCCTCGACGAGCTGCTGCCACTGCTCACGGTGCGCGGCCGGGAACTCGGCGGCGAGGGGGAGCCTTTCGGGCGGGACCTTCATGTCCGCAGGTTAGCGCCCGTTAGCGGAGCGGAAGGAGGGTCGTTAAGTGTGACCTTGTTCTCGATTTGGCGCGCTTTCGGCCCGTGGCCAGCACTCCGCCCGGCGGGGAGTGCCACGAGGCGGGGGCCGGAGCCCGGCGGAGGGTCGACGGGCCGCCCGAAAGTGCCCTGGATCAGGGGGATTGCGGAACCCCGCCCCTCATCTATTAAGTTACTTCGAAGAAGGCGGGTGGGGACGGCATCCCCCGTACGGCCCCGCCCGTCCTTCGCCGTCCCCTGCGCGTCCCCCGGCGCGCCCTGCGGGTGTCCCGGCCGAATGCCTCGGCTGGACGTCCCGGTCGGATGCCTCGGTCGGGCGTCCCGGCCGGATGTCCTGGTCGGAGATCTCGACCGAATGAACGTGCGAATGCCACTCGGACGTTCCTCCAGTGTCACCGCACGTCACCGCACCTCCCCGCCCGTCCCCCGAAGGAGTGCCACCTCGATGGGAAAGCGCCGTAAGCCCAGCCCCCCGAGCCGGGCCCGCATGGCGGTCCTCACCACGGCGATGGCCGGCGGTGCGGTGCTCGCCGCCGGCACCGCCCACGCCGAGCCGACCCCGAGCCTGGCCTCCGTCAAGGAGCAGGTGGACAAGCTCAACGAGGAGGCCGAGCAGTCCGTCGAGCAGTACAACGGCTTCCAGGAGAAGCAGCAGAAGCTCCAGGGCGAGGCCAACCGGATCCAGGAGAAGGTCGCCCGCGGCCAGGAGTCGATGAACGAGCTGCGCACCCGGCTCGGTGCCGTCGCCGCCGACCAGTACCGCAACGGCGGCATCGACCCCTCCGTCCAGCTGATGTTCGACTCCGACCCGGCCGGCTACCTGGAGCGCGCCTCGGCGCAGAACCAGGCCGCCGGCACCCAGACGGCCCTGCTCAAGCAGGCCCAGGACGAGCAGCGCAAGCTCGACCAGGACCGCGCCGAGGCCACCGCCACGCTCGCCCAGCTCGACTCGGTCGGCACCGAACTGACGGCGAAGAAGCAGCAGATCCAGACCAAGCTGGCCCAGGCCCAGGCCACCCTCAACAAGCTGAGCGCCGAGGACCGCGCCAAGGTCAACGCCCAGCAGGCCGCCGACAAGGCCAAGGCCGAGGCCCAGCAGGCGGCCGCCGCCGACCGGGCCTCCCGCTCGGCCGCGCGCCCGGACATGAACACCCCGGCCCCGCCGCCGGCGGCCGCCAGCGGCCGGGCCGCGGCGATCGTCCAGTTCGCCTACGCCCAGCTCGGCAAGCCGTACCAGTGGAGCTCCACCGGCCCCAACAGCTTCGACTGCTCCGGCCTCACCGGCGCCGCCTACCGCGCGGCGAACGTCAAGCTCTCCCGGATCTCCCAGGACCAGTGGAACGACGGCCCGCGGGTCGCCCGCTCCGACCTCCAGCCCGGTGACCTGGTCTTCTTCTACCCGGACATCCACCACGTCGGGATCTACATCGGCGACGGCAAGATGATCCACGCCCCGCGCACCGGCAAGAACGTCGAGGTCCTGCCGATCTCCGCGATGCCCTACATGGGTGCCGTCCGCCCGTAGCGGCCTCCGCCCGTATCGGTCTCCGCGCGCCGCACGCCTCCGGACGGGTCGCCGACGACCCGTCCGGAGGCGTTCCGGTAGCTCGTCCGGAGGCGCTCCCGCGGCCCGTCAGAGGCCGAGGACCTCCAGCTGGGCGTCGGTGTCGTTGGTGCCGCCGACGTACAGGGTGTGGCCGTCGGGGCCGACGGCCAGGCCGTCGAGCGCCGACTCCTGGGGGGCGAGGGAGTCGGCGGTGTCGACGGTGGCGGTCGCGGTGTCGACGGAGATGACCGCCGTGGTGCCGGAGGAGTCCTGCTGGAGCAGGTAGAACCGGCTGCCGTCGGCGCTCAGCCGCGGCGGGACGTCGCTGCGGACGGGGACGGTGCGGATGCTCCGGAGCAGGGTGTCCGTGGCGGGGTCGATCAGGTCGAGGGTGCCGCCCGAGTTGGGGCTGGTCGCGAAGAGCCGGCCGCCGTCCCGGGTGAAGGCGAGCCCGTTGTCGCCGTTGGTGGCCGTCCCGGGCACCGTTCGGACGAAGGTCAGCGTGCCGCCGGCCGCACTCACGTGGTACAGCCCGGCGCCGCCCCCGATGTACAGGTCCCGGCCGTTCGGGTGGAGCGCCGGGGCGCCGGTGTTCAGGGCGGGCAGCCCCACGGTGGAGCCGAACTGCCGCTGCGCGGTGCCGAAGGCGAGCACCCGGGCCTGCCCGCCCTGCCGCCAGGCCGACGGGCCTTGCTGGACGAGGTACACCTCGGAGCCGTCCGGGCCGACGACGAGGCCGCTGACCAGGCCCTGGGACCAGCCCGTCGGGCGCGGCTGGTCCGGCAGCGGGACGGTGGCGAGCACGGTCGGGCCGCCGGTGGCGACGACGCTGAGTTGCAGGCCGTTCACCACGTACAGGCGCGAGCCGTCCGGGCTGAGCGCCGACTGCGGGGAGCCCTGGGCGGCGCCGAGCGGGGCCGTGCCGGTCACCTGGCCGGACCGGGTGTCCACCGCCCGCACCACGAGGTTGCCGTCGGAGTCGGTCGTGACGACGTAGGCCGTGGCGCCGTCCGGGCTGACGGAGGGCAGCGCCTGGCCCGAGCCGACGGTGACGACGCCGGGGGTGCCGGACACCGGAGCGGACGCGGCCCGGGCGCCGCCGCCGGCGAGGACGAGGGCGGTGGTGGCGGCGAGCAGGGTGACCCGGCGGAGGGCCTTCGCGCGCTGACTGGCTGACATCAAGTCCCCTTGTTCGTCCGTGTGTTGAGATGGCGAGGGGCAGGCTAGCGGACTACGGTGGACGGGTGGTGGACAGTCAGGGGGCGAATCTTCCACCTGAGCTGTGGCGCCCCGCGCCCCGCGCCCGCTCCGGAAACCACTCCCGAGGAGAGCACGTGAGCCTGCCCGAGACCGTCGTCCGGCTGGACCCGAACCCCGAGGACCACGCCTACACCTTCGGCGGCCGAGCCCCGCTGGTGACCGTCCGGCCCGGCACCGTCGTCGAACTGGCCACCGAGGACTGCTTCGGCGGCAAGGTGCGCGGCACCGGCGACCTGCCCAGCCAGGTCTGCGCCTTCCCGTTCCTCAACCCCGTCACCGGCCCGATCGCGGTGGCCGGCGCCGAACCCGGCGACCTGCTCGCGGTGCACTTCGTCGAGATCACCCCGGCCCGGGACCACGGCGTCTCCAGCACCTTCCCGCACTTCGGCGCGCTGACCGCCACCCACAGTACGGCGATGCTGCACGCCCCGCTGGAGGAGCGGGTCTGGGTCTACGACCTGGACGTCGCGGCCGGCCTCTGCCGCTTCCGGGCCCGCACCGGCGAGTTCACGGTCGACCTGCCGCTGGACCCGATGCACGGCACGGTCGGCGTCGCCCCCGCGGCGGGCGAGGTGCTGGCCTCGATCACCCCGGGCGCCCACGGCGGCAACCTGGACACCCCCGAGATGCGGGCCGGCACCACCGCCTACTTCGGCGTCAACGTCGAGGGCGGCCTGCTCGCCATCGGCGACGGCCACGCCCGGCAGGGCGAGGGCGAGGTGTGCGGCACGGCCGTCGAGGCGGCGATGCGCACCACCGTGATCGTCGACCTGGTCAAGGGCGGCGGCCCGGCCTGGCCCCGGCTGGAGAACGACGACTTCCTGATCAGCACCGGCTCCGCCCGCCCGCTGGAGGACGCCTTCCGGATCAGCCAGCACGACCTGGTCGGCTGGACCGGCGGACTGCTCGGACTGGACCAACTCGACGCCTACCAGCTGGTCAGCCAGGCCGGTCTGGCCCCGGCCGCGAACGTCTGCGACACCAACTACACGATGGTCGCCAAGCTGCCGAAGCGCGTCCTGGGCCGCGCCCGCGCCTACGACGGCCTGCACGACCGGCTGCGGGAAACGGCGGCGGCGTACCTGCGGCACCGGTGAGGCGGCTGCGCGCCGCACCTCCTACGGGTGCGGCGCGCAGGCCAGCAGGTACGGCACCGCCGGAAGCGTCAAGACACCGATTCGCCAGGCCAGTTGGCGCCGCCGGCCGCTGCCCGGCCGGGCCAGCCGGCGGACCCGGGCCAGCACGCCGGTGGAGGCGACTCCCCAGGTGCCACCGGGAGTTGTCCCCGAGGCGGCCAACGCGCAGAGCGCCGAGGCCAGTTCGCTCCGGGACACCTCGGCCAGCGCCGCGTCGTCGGCCGCCATCTCCAGCAGCAGCGCCACCTCCGAGCGCCCCAGCCGGGCCAGCGGCAGGGGGCCCAGCAGCAGCGCGAAGGTGTCGGCGGGCAGGCGGAAGAGGTGGTGGCGGCCGCGGATGTGCCCGTGCTCGTGGGCGACGGCCGCGGCCAACTGCCGCTCGTCCAGCAGCCGCAGCGCACCGCGGGACAGCACCACCCGGGAGCGTCGGCCGGGCAGGCAGTAGACCGTCGGGTGGGCGTGCTCCAGGACCAGCGCGCCCCAGCGCCGGTCCCGTACGGCGACCACGTCCAGCACCGCCCGGTGCCGCCGCCGGGCCCGTCCGGTCCGGGCGCCGACGGCGGCCAGCAGCCCGGTGAGCAGGGCCCCGGCGGCGGCGAGCAGCCACCAGTCGTGGGTGTGCGGCAGTACCGGACCGGTCGGTTCGAGGTGCGGGAACAGGCCGATCAGCCCGGCCGGCTCGTGCGCGGCGGGCTCGAAGGCGTGGTGCGCCGCGAGCACCAGGGCGACCGTGAAGGAGGCCATCAGCGCCAGCCACAGCGCGACCCCGAGCAGGGGGCGGGTCTGGAGCCGGGCCTGGACCCGGGCCGAGCCGGCCAGTCGGCGGGGGAGCAGCACGCCGGTCGCGGCCAGGTAGAGGCCGAGTAGGGCGAGCGTCACTCGGCGTCCCGGGCCTTCACCTGTTCGAGGGCGGCGAGCAGGGCGGACGCCTCGTCCCCGCTCATCCGGTCGACGAAGTGCAGCAGGGCGCCGGCCCGGTCCGTGGTCGTCTCCAGCGCCTGGTGCATCAGCTGGGCGGTGTACGCCTCCCGGGTGCAGGTCGGCTCGTACACCCAGGCGCGGCCGACCTTGTCCCGGCGCAGCCAGCCCTTGGTGTGCAGGATGTCGGCGACGGTGGTCACGGTGGTGTACGCGACCGGGCGCTGCTGCTGGAGGTCGTCGACCACCTCGCGCACCGTGGCCGGGCGCTCCCAGTCCCACAGTCGGTCCATGATCTCGGCCTCGAGATCGCCGAAACCCCGTAGCACCGCCCTCGTCTCCCTCGCCGCACCGACCGCCGGCGCCCTTCGCCCGCTGGAACGCGGCCCATGCTACGGAACGCACCGGGCGCCCGCCCCCGGGTGAGGGGGGCGGGCGCCCACGGATTCCGGGCGGTGCCCGGGGGGTGCTCAGGTCGTGCTCGGCCGGTGGTCAAAAGGTGCCCGACGCGCCCGACGTGCCCGACGCGTGCCCGAACAGAAGAGCGGGAGAGCAGGAGAGCGAGCGGGACGGCTCAGGACAGCCGCCGCCCCAGCGGCATCTTGGAGCGGGTGAACAGCGCCGCGAGCAGCCCGGCCACTACCGGCAGCACCAGGACCACCAGCAGCAGCTCCCCCCAGGGCGCGGCGAGCAGCATCCCCTTCGAACCGAACCCGCTGGCCCGGGACTTCAACAGCCCCACCGCCGGGACGAAGCCGTTCACCGCCCCGAGCAGTGCTCCGAGCAGGGCGATCAGCGCGCACTGCAGGCCCGCCATGGTCCGGCGGATCCGCGGCGGGGCGCCGACCGCGGCCAGGGTGGCCTGGTCCTGCCGGGAGTCGGCGGCCGCGAGCCCGGTGGCGATCCCGGCCGCGCCGAGCACCACCAGCCCGGCGAAGCCGCTGAGCGCGAGGGTGAGGGCGTCGCCCTTGGGCTGGTAGCCGCGTTCGACGTTCAGCTCGGCGTGGTGGTTCAGCCGGGCGGCGGCGGCCGCGGCCCGCTGCTGGGCCTTGCGGTCGGGCGGGGTGGCCGGGCGCCAGACCGCGCCCTGGGGCGCCGAGGCGAGGCCGAGCTTGGCCAGCGCACCGGTCGGCATCAGCCCCTGGGCGTAGCGGGCGGCGTCCGGGTTGTCGACCAGCACCGCGTCCACCGGGACTTCCTGGAGGTCGGGCTTGGGGACCTGCCCGGGCTGCAGCGGGGCGCCGCCGCCTCCGCGCAGCAGCAGCACGGCCTTGCCGTCGGCGCCGATCAGCGACCGGTCGAAGACCAGCAGCTTGCCGGCGGCCAGCGCCTGCTCGGCAGCCTGGTCGCGCACGTCGAACAGGTTGTGCAGCAGGGTGGCGTCCCCGGTGGCGATGTGCGGGAAGTCCGCGAGCCGGTGCATGTCCACCGGGCCCTTGAGGGTGACGTCGCTGGAGCAGTTGTCGCAGAACTTGTAGACGGCCTGGCCGAGTTCGGCGCGCGGGCCGAGTCCGGTGAGCTGCTTCTCCACCTCGGCCGGCAGCTGGGCGGTCTGCGGCCCGCTGCTGTGGCTGAGCAGCTGGACGGCGCCGTACGGGGCCTCCGGCCGGTAGTCGCGCCGGTTCTCGGCGTCGGTGCTGGTGCTGTACACCCCGATGGCGACGGCCCCGGCCACGGCGGCCATCACCGCGGCGACGGCCGGTGCGGTGCGGGAGCGGTTGCGGGCGGAGTCGCGCAGCGCCAGCCGGGGGCCGAGCGGCAGCCGCCCGGCGAACCGGCCGAACAGGGCGACCAGCAGGGGGGTGCAGGCGAGCAGTCCGAGTTCGGCGCAGACCGAGCCGAGCAGCACGGTGAGGGTGCGGGCGTCGTAGGTGCTGACCACGGGCGCGCCGCGCTGGACGGCACCCGCGCCGTACATCGCGATCGCGCCGCCGCCGAGGAGCAGCGCCACGCCGAGCACGGTGACCAGGCGGTTGGGCGCCCGGACGGTGTCCCGTCCGGTGAGGCCGGCGGTGACGCTGCGCCGGGCGGCCTGCCAGGCCGGCAGCGCGGCCGCGAGCAGGGCGGTGATCACGCCGATCCCGGCGATGGCGAGCAGGTCCACCGGGGGGAGGGCGAAGTGGCCGAAGCGGGCACCGCCGACCTCCTCGATCACCGACCGCAGTGCGGCGACCAGTCCGGTGCCGACGGTCACCCCGAGGACCGCCCCGGCCAGGCCGAGCACCAGGCCGCCGCCGAGCACCACCGCGCCGATGTGGGTGCGCCGGCCGCCCGCGGCGCCGAGCAGCGCGAGCTGGCGGCGGGAGCGGCGGGCGCCGACCGCGAAGGCGGGCCCGGCGAGCAGGGCGACCTCCAGCAGCCCCATGCCGGTGACGGTGGCGACCACGACCTTGGTGCTGTTGCCGCCGGCGGGGTCGCGGTAGACGGTGGAGTCCCGGTAGTAGGGGACGGCGCCGTACGGCGGCGGGTCGAGCGCGACGGCCCGCGCGGTGAGGGTGTAGCCGTGGGCGTTGAACGACTGGACCGTGGCCCAGTCGAGGGCGGCCCCGCCCGGGAGGTGCACCAGCCAGGAGCCGCGGTTGGTGCGGCCCTGCTCGGGGGCGGGCTGTCCGGGTTCCGCCGCGGCGGCCAGCTGGTCGAGCAACTCGCCCGGCCGGGCGATGAGTTCGACCCGCTTGAGGTCGTCCGGGTGCTCCACCAGGCCGGTGATGCGGAAGGTGGTCCGCTCCAGTCCCTGGACGGTGGTGTCGCTGCCGAGCCGGAGCCCGGAGTTGTCCAGGAAGGCCTGGGTGACGGCGAGTTCGTGCGGCGCGCCGGGCGCGCGGCCCTTGACCAGGTCGACCCGGCCGCGCCAGACCGGGTCGCCCAGGTCGGCCTCGGCGGTGAGGGTGCGGACCAGGCCCTCGGGCGAGCTCGCACCGGTCTCCGGTCCGGTCCGGACGGGGGTGAGCGCGCTGCCGGGCGGCAGCAGCGAGCCGACCAGGACGGTCGGGTCGGTGCTCGCGCCCTTGAGCTGCTCGGGCGTGGGCTGTTGGCCGGGCCGCGGCTGGACGGCGAACGCGCCGTCCTCGGCGACCGGGGCCTGTTCGACGGCCTGGCCCGGGTTGAGCGCGGTGACCAGCGCGTCCGCGCCGCCCACCACCCGCTCGACCCGTTCGGCGGGGGACAGCTGGCCGCTGCGGTGGACCACGTCGGCGCCGGTGACGCCGAGCACGGGCAGGGCGATCATGGCCACGATCAGGGCGCTGCGCCCCTTGGCCCGCAGGGCGTCGCGCCGGGCCATCCGCAGCGCGACCTTCCACGCTCCGAACCTCATCGGGCCACCTCGCCGAAGGAGTTGGCGGTGGAGTCGTCGACGGTGTGGGAGCGGTGGACGGCGGCCCGGTGGTTGCCGGAGCGGCGTCCGACGCTCTCCGAGGCGACCGAGCCGTCCCGCAGGTGGACCACCCGGTCGGCCCAACTGGCGTGCGAGGCCTCGTGGGTGACCATCATGGCGGCCGCCCCGGCGTCGCAGCGGGCGCGCAGTACGGCGAGCACGGCGTCGCCGGTGGCGGAGTCGAGCGCCCCCGTGGGTTCGTCGGCGAGGACGAGGCGGCGCTCGCCGATCAGGGCGCGGGCGATGGCGACGCGCTGCTGCTGGCCGCCGGACATGTCGTCGGGGAAGCGGTCGGCGAGCTCGCCGATGCCCAGTTCCTCCAGGGCGGCGAGGGCCTCCCGGCGGGCGGTGCGTCCGGAGACGCCGTCGAGCTCGCGCGGCAGGGCGATGTTCTCGGCGGCGGTGAGCGCCGGGATCAGGTTGTAGTCCTGGAAGACGTAGCCGACGGAGCGTCGCCGCAGGTCGGCGAGCTTGCCCCGGCCGAGGCCGCCGAGGGTGACGCCCTCGACCAGCACCTCGCCGCCGCTGGGCAGGTCCAGCCCGCCGGCCAGGGTGAGCAGGGTCGACTTGCCCGAGCCGGAGGGCCCCATCACGGCGACGAACTCGCCGGCGTGGACGGTCAGGTCGACCTCGCGCAGGGCGTGCACCTCGGCGGCGCCGCGGCCGTGCACCCGGGAGACTCCGGCCAGCTGCAGGACGGGCGCGGGTCGGCTCGGATCGATGTGGGACATGGTTCCCCCTCGTGAGCTGTTCAGCTGCATATGTCGGTGAACTATATATGCCGGTGGGGGATGAGCAAGTCATGGCGGATTTGGTCAAGGTTCTACAAAGCTGTCGAAGATCGGCCGAAAAGGTGACTCGGGGTCGCCGCGCCGGGTCTATGCTTTGGGAGGTTTGAAAAGGCACCTCGTTCGGTGAGGCGTCTTCACGGACACAGGCCACTGACCCGACGACGTCGAGAGACGCCCAGGTTCAGGACAGGTCTTCCCGAGTTAAGGGTTGACCCCAAGTGGCTTCCGGCCGATCCGGCTGGACACGCCGTGGAGTGCCAAAGCTCTGACGAGTTGGGGTGTACCGGTCCTCGAAGGCCGGTGTGCTCCTTGCCGTGTCGTGATGCGGCGCACAGACGGTGCGCCCCCGACCGGGAGGAGGCGAGAGACATGGACTGCGATAGTCCGGGCCACAGTAGCCCCTGCCCCCGCATGCTCTCGAACACCTCCGGCACGCGGTAACAACCTTCCCTGCGCGTTCACCCGAAGCTTCGTCCTGCGCTCAACCATGCCCGGACGCAAGCCGCTTGACGCGTCGTCAGCATCATCGTGCCCGCACGGCCGCCGCCGCTCAGCGTCGCCGTACGGCGTGGATGCCGTGCGCCCGCAGGGAGGTTCGCCGCTGCGTGCCCCCTGACGCCCCCTCAAGGTAGGGGGAGGGAGGCCCCGCCATGACCAACGTGATGCTGGACCCGAAGATTCCCACGGTCCCCACCGCTCCCGCCGCCGCTCCCGCCGCCGCTCCGGCCGCCAAGTCCGCCGTCCTGGACGACGCCCACGTCGGCGACATCAAGGGTGCGCTCGGCACCATCCGGCTCGACGACACCACCCCCCGCCACGGACTCTCCGCCCGGCTCAAGACCCTGCTGGCGATCGTCGGCCCCGGCCTGATCGTCATGGTCGGCGACAACGACGCCGGCGCCTTCTCCACCTACGGCCAGGCCGGCCAGAACTACGGCACCCAGCTGCTGTGGACGCTGCTCCTGCTCGTCCCGGTGCTGTACGTCAACCAGGAGATGGTGCTGCGCCTGGGCGCGGTCACCGGTGTCGGCCACGCCCGGCTGATCCTGGAGCGCTTCGGCAAGTTCTGGGGCGCGTTCAGCGTCATCGACCTCTTCCTGCTCAACGCCCTCACCCTGGTCACCGAGTTCATCGGCGTCACCATGGCGGCCGGGTACCTGGGCCTGCCCAAGGTCCTCTCGGTGGTGCTGGCGGCGGCGATCATCATCGCCTCGGCCTTCACCGGCTCCTTCCAGCGCTTCGAGCGGGTCGCCATCACGCTCTGCGTCGGCTCGCTGCTGCTGGTCCCGATCTACTTCATGGTCCACCCGAAGACCTCGCAGATGGCCCACGACTTCGTGACGCCGCAGATGCCCGGCGGCGCCGGCCAGCTCGCGGCCGTCATGATGGTCATCATCTCGATCGTCGGCACCACCGTCGCCCCCTGGCAGCTGTTCTTCCAGCAGTCGTACGTCATCGACAAGCGGATCACCCCGCGTTTCATGAAGTACGAGAAGGTCGACCTGTGGATCGGCATCGCGATCGTGATCATCGGCGCGGCCGCGCTGATCGGCCTCACGGCGGCGGCGTTCGCGGGCACCGACGGCTTCGGTCAGTTCTCCGACACGGCCGCCGTCGCCAAGGGCATCGAGGACAAGGCCGGCCACCTGGCGGGCGTGCTGTTCGCCATCGCCCTGCTGGACGCCTCGATCATCGGCGCCTTCGCCGTCTCGCTCTCCACCGCCTACGCCATCGGCGACGTGTTCGGCATCAAGCACTCGCTGCACCGCGGGGTCAAGGGCGCCAAGGGCTTCTACGCCGTGTACGCCGGACTGGTGGCCGTCGCCGCGACGATCACCCTGCTGTCCAACGGCTACACCCAGGGCCTGATCACCCAGTTCGTCCAGGTGCTGGCCGGGGTGCTGCTGCCCTCCGCCACCGTCTTCCTGCTGCTGCTCTGCAACGACAAGGCCGTGCTCGGCCCCTGGGCCAACGGGCCCCGGACCAACGCCTTCACCTCCACGGTGGTCGGCGTGCTGGTGATGCTCTCGCTGATCCTGACCGCCTCGGTGGTCTGGCCGGACATCAGCTCGGACGCGATCCTGTGGATCATGGGCGGCTGCGGCGTGATCGGGGTCCTGGTCGCGGGCTACTTCTTCACCGCCGGCCGCACCGGCACCAAGGAGGACCCTCCCCCAGCCTCCGGCCGGGGGTGCCCCCATGACCGCACCGGCCGGGAGGACTGGCGGATGCCCCCGCTGGAGACGCTGGGCCGTCCGGTGATGTCCACCGCCCGCAAGGTCGGCATGGGCGCCCTGCGCGCCTACCTGCTGATCGCGATGGTCATGGTCATCATCAAGGTCGTCCAGACCGCGCTCAACCACTGAGCCGCCGAGCGGAGCCCGTACGGACGGGTGGCGGGCAGCGGCTCGCCACCCGTCCGTTCCTTTGCCCGCGATCCCCCCGGCCCGCGTTCCCCGTGTTGCCCCGTTTCCCCGTGAATCCTCTGGAGGAGGTGCCGTCGTGCACACCCTGACCACCGTCGAGTTCCTGGTCCGGCTCGCCACCGGCGTCGCCTGCGGCGCGCTGATCGGCATCGAGCGCCAGTGGCGGGCCCGGATGGCCGGCCTGCGGACCAACGCCCTGGTCGCCGCCGGTGCCACCCTGTTCGTCCTGTACAGCGAGGCGGTCGGCGACACCGGCAGCCCCACCCGGGTCGCCTCCTACGTGGTCTCCGGCATCGGCTTCCTCGGCGGTGGCGTGATCCTGCGCGACGGGGCCGGCGTCCGTGGCCTCAACACCGCCGCCACGCTGTGGTGTTCGGCCGCGGTCGGGGTGCTGGCGGCCTCCGGCAAGCTGGAGCTGGCCGCGCTCGGCACCTTCGCGGTGCTCGCCGTCCACCTGGTGCTGCGCCCGGCCGGCCGACTGCTCGACCGGTCCCCGCAGTCCGGCAGCGACCCGGACTCCACCACCCGGGCCACCGTCCACGTGGAGTGCGACCGCAAGTCCGAGACCCACATCCGGGCCCTGCTGCTCCAGGCCCTGACCGCCTCCGGCCTGGCCCCGACCGGCCTGCGCGCCCGCCGCACCGAGCAGGGCGACGCCACCAGCCTGCGGGCCACCGTGGCGATCACGGGCCAGGTGGCCCCCGCGCTGGAGCAGGTCGTCAGCCGGCTCTCGCTGGAGCCGGGCGTCCGGGACCTGCACTGGCACCTGGACGACGAGTCGGACGAACCGGGCAGCCCCGCGCTCGCCTGAGCACATCTGAGCACGCCTGAGCACGCCTGAGCATGCCTGAGCACGCCGAGGGAGCCGAGGTAGTAGAACGGAGGGACCGTCACGCGTACCCTCCGGGAGGCCGTCCGATGCTGAAAGCCGACCCCGAGCACGGGCCGTTGGTGCCGATGCTGCTGGTGCTGACCCTGGTGACCGGGGTGGTGGACGCGGTCAGCTACCTGGAGCTCGGACACGTCTTCGTCGCCAACATGACCGGCAACGTGGTCTTCCTCGGCTTCGCCCTGGCCGGCGCCCCCGGCCTGTCCGCCACCGCCTCGCTGGCCGCCCTGGCCGCCTTCGTGCTCGGCGCCCTGGCCGGCGGCCACCTGGCCCGGCACCTGCCCGGCCACCGGGGGCACCTGCTGACCGTCGCCGTCGCCGGCCAGGCGGTGCTCGTCTCCGCGAGCACCGTCCTGGCGGCCGTGCTCGGCCACGGCTCCGAGCCCGCCCGCTACACCCTGATCGGGCTGCTCGCCCTCGCCATGGGCGGCCAGAACGCGGTGGTCCGCTCGCTCAAGGTCCCCGACCTCACCACCACCGTGCTCACCATGACCATCACCGCCCTCGCCGCGGACCGCACCGGCCCGCGCCGGCTCGCCTCGACGGTGTGGATGTTCGCCGGCGCCCTCCTCGGTGCCGTCCTGGTCCTGCACGCCGCCGTCCCGGTCGCCCTGGGCCTGGCGCTCGCCCTGCTGGTCGCGGTCGCCGCCCTCACCCACCACGCGGCCGGGCCCGTCCCGGCCCCGGCCTGGACGGCGCGCCGCTGAGGCCGCGACAGCTCCTCCGGGCGGCCTGCTGCCGGACCGGTCCGGCCGTTCCCGTCCGGCTCCTGCTGCCCACCTCCCCGGACGGACGGACGGACGGACGGACAGGACGGACAGGACGGACAGGACGGACGGGACGGACGGGACGGACGGTCGCGTTCGAGGACGGGCCCCTTTCACTCCTCCCGGCGGTGCCCGGCGCGGCCGCTCCAGAGCGGCTCCAGTCGGGCCCACTCGGCGGTCCAGCCGGTCTCGGCCCGGCGGTTGAGCGCGCTCAGGCGCAGCCGCAGGGCGAAGGCGATCAGGGCGGACAGGGCGAGCAGTGCACCGGCGCCGGTGCAGGCCGCGGAGACGGCGAGGGCGGTGCGGTCGAGCGGCGGATCGGTGGCGTTGCCGGCCGGGTCGACCCAGACCTGGACGACGCCGCCGACGGTGGGTGGGCCGGAGGCCTCGACGGTGCCGGTGTGCGGGGTGGCCCCGGGGTAGGTCCAGGCGGCCTCGACCTCGACCCGGTTGCCGTAGCCGCCGGAGAACCGGCTGGTGGGAGCCGTGCCGCGGTTGGGCTCGGCGGTCACCACGGCGTCGATCCGGTGCAGCCGGGTCAGGTCGGTGTCGGCCTGCGGGGCGGTGGCGCGGAAGAGCAGCAGTGCGCCGCCGACGGAGAGGGCGGTGGCCAGCAGCCCGCCGACGACGGTGAGCAGCCAGGCGCGGGCGCGGGACCGGTCGAGCGGGCGGGCCAACGGTTCGTGCCGGGCACCGAAGGCCCGCCGCAGCTGACGGCCGGTTCGCCGCGGGAGCGACGCCGACCTGGCCGGGCGGGGTGTGCTGGACACGCTGGATCTCCTCAAGGACGCGGGCGCGTACGGGGTTTCGTTACCCAATCTCCACCCGACCGCCCCCCTCGCACAAGACCGGGATTCGCTCGTGGTGCCGGCCGTCCCGGTTCGACCCGATTCGCCCTGGCCGGGCCCGGTCCACCCGGGACGTTCGGCCCTCGGCAGGGGCCGCCCGGGCGGGCAGGCTGGAGTCCGGCCGCGCCCTCCGTGCCTGGGTGCGGCCCCGGTCCGGTGACCGTGGGGGTGCCGGGTCGTGGTGCGGCGCAGGGGGCGGTCGTGGGGCCGCCTCCTGCCCGCCCCTGTCGACGAGTTGACGTTCCACCAGGTCAGTGGCTTGTTCTCGCCGGATATACACTCGGTGTATATCCCTGGTGTATGGTCCTCCGCATGAGTGTTCCTTTGACCCTCCTCGGGCTGCTGGAGCGGGAGCCGAGCCACGGCTACGACCTCAAGCGCGACTACGACTCCTTCTTCGGCCGGGGCAAGCCCCTCCCGTACGGCCAGGTCTACGCGACCCTCGGCCGACTGGCCCGCGACGGCAAGGTGATGGCCGGTGAGGCCGAGCCGGGCGACGGGCCCGAGCGCAAGCGCTACGTCATCACCGAGACCGGGGCGACCGAGTTCGAGACCTGGCTCCAGGAGCCGGTCGCCCCCGAACCCACCCTGCAGTCCGTGCTGTTCACCAAGGTGGTGCTGGCCCTGCTGCTCGGCCGCGACGCCGAGCTGTACCTGGACACCCAGCGCAGTGCCCACCTGCGCCGGATGCGCGAACTCACCGAACTGCGCCGCACCGGCGCCCTGGTGGACGCCCTGCTCGCCGACCACGGCCTGTTCCACCTGGAGGCCGACCTGCGCTGGATCGACCTCACCGCCGCCCGGCTGGACGCCCTCGCCGCGGAGGTGCGCGGATGACCGCGGTCATCGAGGCCCGCGACCTCGCCCTCGCCTTCGGTGAGACGCCCGCCCTGCGCGGGGCGAGCCTGTCCGTCGGGGCCGGCGAGGCGCTCGCCGTCATGGGCCCCAGCGGCTCGGGCAAGTCGACGTTACTCCACTGCCTGGCCGGCATCCTGGTGCCCGACGCCGGCGAGGTGCTGTTCGAGGGGCAGCGCCTGGACCGCATGAACGAGGCACAGCGCAGTGCCCTGCGCCGCGACAAGTTCGGCTTCGTCTTCCAGTTCGGCCAGCTGGTACCGGAGTTGACGGCCGAGGAGAACGTGGCCCTGCCGCTGCTGCTGAACGGCGTCCGCCGGGCCGCGGCGCTGGCCCAGGCCCGCCCCTGGTTCGCCCGGCTCGGCCTGGACGGCCTGGAGCAGCGCCGCTCCGGTGAGCTCTCCGGCGGCCAGGCCCAACGGGTGGCGCTGGCCCGGGGATTGGTGGCCCGGCCGCGGGTGCTGTTCGCCGACGAGCCGACCGGCGCGCTGGACTCGCTGACCGGCGAGCAGGTGATGGAACTGATGGTCGGCGCGGCCCGCGAGCAGGGCACCACCGTCATCCTGGTCACCCACGAACCGCGGGTCGCCGCCTACGCCGACCGCGAGGCGATCGTCCGCGACGGCCAGGCCCGTACGCTCTCCGCCGGGCCGGTGGCCCCGTGATCCGCTTCTCGCTCCGACTGGCCGTCAGCGGCGGCCGGGAGGCCGTGGCCCGGCTGCTGATGATCGCGGCGGCGGTGGCGATCGGGGTCGGGCTGCTGCTGTCGGTGCTCTCCTGCATCAACGCGATCGACCGCACCAACGCCCGGCAGACCTGGATGAACACGGGTGCCAAGGGGGCGACCGCGGCCGCCCCGGCGGACCCGCTCTGGTGGCACGCGCGGATGGACTACTACCAGGGGGCGAGCGTCTTCCGGGCCGAACTCGCCCCGACCGGTCCCCACGCGCCGGTGCTCCCCGGCCTGAGCCGACTTCCCGCGCCGGGCGAGTACTACGCCTCCCCGGCGCTCGCGAAGCTGCTGCGCGAGACCCCGGCCGTCGAACTGGGCGACCGCTTCCCGGGCCGCCAGGTCGGCATCCTCGGTGAGGACGCGCTGCCCTCCCCGGACACCCTCGCGGTGGCCATCGGCCGCACCGCCGACGAGGTCCGGGCGATGCCCCGGGCCACCACCGTCACCAGCATCGCCACCACGCTGCCCACCGACTGCGAGTACGACTGCTACGGCGCGGGCGTGCACGGCGACGCGCTCGTCCTGGTGCTCACCGTGGTGGCCGCCGCGCTGATCTTCCCGGTGCTGATCTTCATCGGCACGGCGACCCGGCTGTCCGCGGCCACCCGCGAGCAGCGCTACGCCGCGATGCGGCTGGTGGGGGCCACGCCGGGCCAGGTGTCGGTGATCTCGGCGGTGGAGTCCGCGGTGGCGGCGGCGGCCGGCACGGTGCTCGGCTTCGGCCTGTACTTCGCGTTGAAGCCGCTGGTGGCCGACGTGCCGTTCACCGGTGACCGGTTCTTCGCCGCCGATCTCTCCCTGAGCCTGCCGCAGGCCGTCGGTGCGGCGGTGGGTGTGCCGGTGGCGGCCGCGCTCGCCGCCCGGTTCGCCCTGCGCCGGGTCACCGTCTCACCGCTCGGGGTCTCCCGCCGGGTCACCCCGAAACCGCCGAGCCCTTGGCGGCTGGCACCGCTGGTGGCCGGTCTCGCCGAGCTGGGGTACTTCGTCGGCGACCATCCGAAGAGCACCAACGGCCAGTCGCTGGCGTACCTGAGCGGCTTCGTCCTGGTCATGCTCGGCCTGGTGATCGCCGGTCCCTGGCTCACCATGGCGACCGCCCGGGCGGTGGCCCGGCGGACGGGCCGGCCGGCCTCGCTGATCGCGATGCGCCGTCTGTCGGACGACCCGAGGGCGGGCTTCCGCTCGGTCGCCGGCCTGGTGCTGGCGCTGTTCGTGACCACCGCGACCCTGGGCATCATGAGCACCATCAACGAGAACCGGGGCTCGCTCGACGGCGCTCCCGAGGTCCGCAAGGCGGTCGTGGCCACCCCGCTGCTCGGCCCGGAGCGGTCCGCCGTGCTCCCCTCGGTGCCCGACGGGGTGATCGCGCGGGCCCGGGCCGTCCCGGGCTTCGAGGGGATGGCACTGCTGCACGACAACCCCGCCGGGATCGGCGCGTCGCAGTACGGCCGGGAACGGATCGTGCCCGTCCTGGCCCGCTGCTCGGAACTGGCGCAGATCCCCGCCGTCGGCCACTGCGCCCCCGGGGCCGTGGTCGCGGCCGTCGACCGGAACGGCGTCCTGGACCTCCAGGCGCACCCGGAGAAGGAGTGGCCGGCGGCGCCGCTCTCCGCCGAGGAGGCCGCCGCCCTCCCGGTGTTCATCGTCTACGCGACCACCGACGACTCCCAGGCGGCCAAGGAGCAGCTGCGGACCCTGTTCACCGAGGCGTTCCCGGCGTACGTGACCAGGATGGCCGACGACTACTCCTCCGAAGGGCAGAAGAAGGTCCAGGGCTGGCGGCAGCTGGCGAACGTGGTGCTGCTGACCACCCTGCCGGTCGCCGGGTGCAGCCTCGCGGTGAGCGTGGTCGCCGGACTGTCCGACCGCAGAAGGCCGTTCGCGATGCTCCGGCTGACCGGCGCGCCGCTGCGGCTGCTGCGCCGGGTGGTCGGACTGGAGAGCGCGCTGCCGCTGCTGGTGGTCTCGGCGCTCGCGATCGGGACGGGCTTCGCGGCGGCGGCGATGTTCCTCAAGTCCCAGATGGACTACGCCCTGGTCTCGCCGGGCCTGACGTACTACGGACTCACCGGCTTCGGCCTGGTCGCCTCGCTGGGCATCATCGCCTCGACCCTGCCGCTGCTGCGGCGGATCACCGGACCGGAGGCCGCCCGCAACGGCTGAGCGCCGTCGGCGAGTTGACCATCCCGCCGGTTGCCCGGTTGCCCGGTTGCCCGGTTGCCCGGTTGCCCGGTTGCCCGGTTGCCCCGTTGCCCCGTCGTCCGCGCTCTCAGCGGGCGACGGGGTAGCCGTGCGTCGCGGCCCGTACCGCCGGGGTGTACCGCGGCAGCCAACTGCCGAGCACCAGCGCGGACGGGTAGAACATCGGCTCCGGCAGCGCGTCCACCGGGAAGCGCTCCCACCCGGCGCACGCGTGCGGCTCGGTGACCACGGCCTCGGCCAGGCTCGGCGGCGCCAGCACGGCGGCGGTCAGCCGGGGCCGGCCGAGCTCGTGGTCCAGGTGCACGGCGAGCACCCGCATCCGCTCGGCCGGCAGCACGACCCCGGTCTCCTCGGCCAGTTCGCGGGCCGCGGTCCGCTCGAAGGACTCGCCCGGGTCGACCTTGCCGCCGGGCAGGCTCCAGGTCGGCGGCTCACCGGCCGTGGTGCGGCGGCCGATCAGCACCCGGCCGTCCCCGGTGGGCACGATGACCCCGGCGCCCAGCATCGGTGCGACGGGTCCGGTGGGTGCGGTGGTCAACTTGCGTCCTCCCTCGTGGTGCCCACCCGTGTGGGGCCTACCAGTTGCCGCGCTCGTAGTCCTTGAGGAAGCAGCCGTACAGGTCCTCGCCGGCCTCGCCGCGCACGATCGGGTCGTACACCCGGGCCGCGCCGTCGACCAGGTCGAGCGGGGCGTGGAAGCCCTCGTCCGCGAGGCGCATCTTGTCCGGGTGCGGCCGTTCGTCGGTGATCCAGCCGGTGTCGACGGCGGTCATCAGGATGCCGTCGGACTCGAACATCTCCTGGGCGCTGGTGCGGGTCAGCATGTTCAGCGCGGCCTTGGCCATGTTGGTGTGCGGGTGGCCGGCGCCCTTGTAGCCGCGCTGGAACACGCCCTCCATGGCGGAGACGTTGACGACGTACTTGCGGCGGGACGCGGAGGCGGCCATCGCCGGGCGCAGTCGGCTGATCAGGATGAACGGCGCGGTGGAGTTGCAGAGCTGGACCTCCAGCAGCTCGACCGGGCCCACCTCGCTGACGGTCTGCACCCAGCTGTTGGTGGGCGCGAGGTCGGGCACCAGGCCGCCGGCGTCGATCGCCGTGCCGGCCTCGATCCGGGCCGGGGTGGCGGAGCCGGTGACCAGCGCGAGCGAGGTGACGTCCTCGGCGGCCAGCCGCTGCTCGCCGCCGCCCGCCTGCTGGGGGAGGGCGGGCAGGTCGACGCTGCCGCTGTTGAAGCGGCCGATCGTGGTGGCCTGCGGCAGTGCGCCGGCGGGCAGCGGCGCGGACTCGGCGTTGACCAGCTCCCGGTAGGACTCCGGCGGGCGGCGGACGGTCTGCGCGGCGTTGTTGATCAGGATGTCCAGCGGGCCGTCGGCGGCGACCTCGTCGGCCAGGGCCATCACCTGGGCGGGGTCGCGCAGGTCGATGCCGATGATCTTGAGTCGGTGGATCCAGTCGGCGCTGTCCGGCATCGCCGTGAAGCGGCGGATCGCGTCGTTGGGGAAGCGGGTGGTGATGGTGGTGTGGGCGCCGTCGCGCAGCAGCATCAGCGCGATGTACATCCCGATCTTGGCCCGGCCGCCGGTGAGCAGCGCGCGCTTGCCGGTGAGGTCGGCCCGGGCGTCCCGGCGGGACCGGTTCAGCACGGCGCACTTCTGGCACAGGTTGTGGTAGAAGGCGTCGACCTCGACGTACCGGGCCTTGCAGGTGTAGCAGGAGCGCGGGCGCTCCAGGATGCCGGCGATCTCGGTGGTGGTGACGGTGGTCAGGCCGAAGGCGCCGGCCGTCTCGTCGTCGATCCGGGTCGGCGCGCCGGTGGCGGTGCGGGCGGTGACCTCGCGGTCGTTGGCCGTCTTGCGGGCCCGGGTCTCCTGGCGGCGGCGCTGCTTGAGCGTCCGGAATATGCCGCCGACGGCCTGGCGCACGGTGATCGCGTCCGGGTGGTCGACGTGCAGCTCGTCGAGCTCGGCGAGCACCTCCAGGCAGAGCCGCAGCCGCTCGGGGGCGAGGCCCGGACCGTAGTCGATCTCCTCCTCGCCTTGACCCTGCTCGATGTCCATCTGCTCGATGCTCACGCCCGCTGCTTTCCCGATCGCCCCGCCGTTACCGCCTGAATGCTACGGGAGCGGCCCCGGACGGGGCGAAAGCCGGAACCGGGAGCCCAGCCCCGCCGGGCTTTGGAGGATCGCACATGTCTACGCGCGGAGCATTGATCATGCTTTGTGTGCACACCCAGCAATGGTGCTCGAACTGGCTTTTGTCCCCACCCTCGCGGAGAATCGAATGCTGGGTGCCGGGCGCCCGAGTGCGCCCCGGCGGCATCGCCGCAACCGCACCCGAGGTGTACCTTCCCCCAGCCGGAGAGCCCCCTTCATGCGCTTCCTGAACGACCTCAAGCCCTCGTACGACCTGACGTACGACGACGTCTTCATGGTCCCCAGCCGTTCCTCCGTGGGCTCCCGGCAGGCCGTCGACCTCTCCTCGAACGACGGCACCGGCACCACCATCCCGCTGGTCGTCGCCAACATGACCGCCATCGCCGGCCGCCGGATGGCCGAGACCGTCGCCCGCCGCGGCGGCCTGGTCGCCATCCCCCAGGACATCCCCACCGAGGTCATCGCCGAGGTCATCTCCTGGGTCAAGCAGCGCCACCTGGTGGTCGACACCGCGATCACCCTCGCCCCCGGCGCCACCGTCGCCGAGGCCCTCTCGCTGCTGCCCAAGCGCGCCCACGGCGCCCTCGTGGTGGTCGAGGACGGCAAGCCCGTCGGCGTGGTCACCGACTCCGACTGCCAGGGCGTCGACCGCTTCACCAGCCTCGCCGACGTGATGTCCCGCGACCTGCTGCTGCTCGACGAGGGCCTCGACCCGCGCACCGCCTTCGACAGGCTCACCGAGGCGCACCGCAAGCTCGCCCCCGTCGTCGACGGCGAGGGCAAGCTGGTCGGCCTGCTGACCCGCAGGAACGCGCTGCGCGCCACCCTGTACACCCCGGCCGTGGACGCGAACGGCAAGCTGCGGATCGCCGCCACCGTCGGCATCAACGGCGACGTCGCGGGCAAGGCCAAGGCGCTCATCGACGCCGGCGCCGACGTGCTCGTCGTCGACACCGCGCACGGCCACCAGGAGAGCATGATCAGCGCGCTGCGCGCCGTGCGCGGCCTGGACCCGCAGATCCCGATCGTGGCCGGCAACGTGGTCTCCGCCGCCGGTGTCCGCGACCTGGTCGAGGCGGGCGCGGACATCCTCAAGGTCGGTGTCGGCCCCGGCGCGATGTGCACCACCCGGATGATGACCGGCGTCGGCCGGCCGCAGTTCTCCGCCGTCCTGGAGTGCGCCGCCGAGGCCCGCCGGCTCGGCAAGCACGTCTGGGCCGACGGCGGCGTGCGCCACCCGCGCGACGTCGCGATGGCGCTGGCCGCCGGCGCCTCCAACGTGATGATCGGCTCCTGGTTCGCCGGGACCTACGAGTCCCCGGGCGACCTCCAGACCGCCGCCGACGGCCGCCAGTACAAGGAGAGCTTCGGCATGGCCTCGGCCCGCGCGGTCAGCAACCGCACCGCCCAGGACTCCTCGTACGACCGGGCCCGCAAGGCGCTGTTCGAGGAGGGCATCTCGCACTCCCGGATGTTCCTCGACCCGGCCCGCCCGGGCGTCGAGGACCTGATCGACTCGATCGTGGCCGGCGTGCGCAGCTCCTGCACCTACGCGGGCGCCAACACCCTGGAGGAGTTCCACGAGAAGGCGATCGTGGGCATCCAGAGCGCGGCCGGCTACGCCGAGGGCAAGCCGCTGCACTCCAGCTGGGCCTGATCGGGCTGGTCGGGGCGCTCCGGCTGTCCGGTTTGGTCAGCTTGCGGCGCCTGCCGGGCTGATCGGCCCGGTGGGCTCGCCGAGCCGGTTGGGTCCACCCGCGTCCGTACCGTCGGCCGTCCGGTTCCTCGCTTCGGGGAGCCGGGCGGCCGCGGCCGTTCCGGGGCCCGCCCCGCCCTCGTGCTGCTCGGCGTCCGCTGCGAGCGCGGTGCGTCCGGCACGGTCGTGGCCGCCATGGTCGCCGTAGTTGTCGTACGGCACCAGTGGGAGCAGCAGCGCGTGGCCGAGCAGCCCGACGGAGCTGTCCAGCATCGTGGCGAAGGCCTGGGCGGCGGTCGGGAGCCCGCGCAGTTCCCAGAGCGCCTGGACGGCGGACCAGGCCCCTTCCCGGGCGGCCCCGACCGACCAGGCGCCGAGCAGGTGGGTGAGCGGCTCGGCGCACCCGGGCAGCTCGGACCCGGGCAGCAGCTGCTCCCGGACCACCGCCTCCACCTCGGCCAGCACCCCGTTGATCCGGTGGTAGTCCTGCTCGACCCCGGCCGGTGCGCAGTCCCGGCGGCGGCACAGCTCCACCACCGCGAGCGGCAGGTCGTGCTGGATGTGGGCGTTCATCCCGGCCAGCGCGAACTGCAGCGGGTGCACGCCCGGGTGGGCGCGCAGCGCGAACAGCGGCCGCCAGCAGGCGGGCGGCTCCTGCCCGGCCGCGTCGGCGGCCACGGCCAGCAGGTACCGCCCGGCGAACAGCGCGTCCAGCTCGGCCACCGCGGGCGGGTCGGTGAAGTACCCGTCCGCGAGCCGGTCGCGGACCGCCTCCGTGACGGTGAGGTAGAGGCGGTTGAACACCGCCACCCCGTCCGCCAGGGGCAGGGCCGCCGCGATCTCCCGCAGCCGTCCGACCACCTCCTCGACCGACGCCGGCGTGCGGGCCACCACCGGGGCTGCCGTTGCTGCCGTTGCCGCAGGGCCTGTTGCGGTACCGGGCATGTGCCACCCTCCGATGCCGATCGTGCACTGATCGCATCATCGTGACAGCGTGGAGGTAGGCCCGGTGGTCCCGGCGCGCGTCCGCGGAGCCCGTGTCACACGTTCAGGCCGCCCCTGCCGCAATGGGGTGCAGACTTGATCGTTGCTTTGCGTCGACTTTACCGATGCCCCACCTCCTGTCATGATCCCGAACGTGATCAACCGTCGTACCCTGATCGCCGCGCTCGCCGCGGCCCCGGCCCTCAGCACCCTCGGCGCCGCCGTGGGCAGCACCCCCGCGAGCGCCGCCGACCAGTACCCCTCCAACACCGCGCTGTACGCCGACCCCGGCCTGGTCGAGGGCGTCGACTACGGCCGCCGCTACCGCCGGCACCTGATCGACGACCAGAGCCCGCAGGGCCGTCCGGCCTTCATCCGGACCACCGTCGTCGCCCCGCACGGCGGCGGCATCGAGGGCGGCACCTCCGAGCTGTGCCTGGCCGTCGCCGGGTACCACCCCGCCGACCTCGCCCCGACCCCGGCCGCCGGGCCGGTCCACGACTTCTGGATGTTCGAGGGCCTGCGCCCCTCCAACAACAGCGCGCTGCACGTCACCTCGACCCACTGCGACGACACCGTGGTCCGGGCGATGTGCTCCGGCAGCCTCAACGTGCTCTCGCTGCACGGCTGCACCACCGGCCAGGCAGGTCTGGAGGCGGGTGCCCGGGCCGTGCTGGTCGGCGGGCTGAACTCCACCTTCCGCCAGTACCTGATGGAGGAGTTCGGCGCAGCGGGCATCCGCGCCGTCACCGCCTCGGGGGAGGAGGGGATCGCCGGCATCTCCCCGGAGAACATCTGCAACCGCAGCATGCTCGGCGCGGGCGTCCAGCTGGAGCTGACCACCGAGCTGCGGGTCGCGATGTTCGCCCCCGGCAAGAACACCCGGGCCGACCGGGCGGCCAACACGCTGCCCCTGTTCTGGAGCTTCGCGACGGCCGTCCGGACCGCGATCCAGCGCCTGGAGGCGACCCAGCCCATCCTCTGAGCGGACACGGGCCCGGACCGTACCGGCCCCGACCGGACCGGCTCCGACTGCACCGGCCCGGGCCGGGCCGGTGCGCCGGTCGTCAGCCCAGCTCGTACGCCAGCACGTAGGTGTGGGCGCCGGACGCGTCGACGGAGAGCCGGAACTCGCCGGTGATCCCGGCCAGCTCGCCCGCCCCCGTGCCCGGCACCACGCGTATCGTCACACCGGTGGCGTCCCAGGCCGCGTGCTGCAGCACGAACGAGCCCTTGCGTCCGTCCAGTTCGCCCGTCACGTGTTCCACCGCGACGTACGAGGCCGGCCCGCCCGAAGCGTCGCCGACGGACAGCATCCGCACCTCGCCGCGACCGCTCAGCCCACCCGTGAAGGTCTTGGCGATCCGCACCCGCCCGAACGCCGCGCCCTCGCGCTGCTCCGTCTCCACCGGCTCGAACGCCGTCACCTCGAACGACCCGCTCGCCTCGGCCATGGCACGCTCCCCTCGTCGGTCCTCACACGCCGTCGACACGCGCCGCTCGGCACGCGCTCCGACCCGTACGGTCGACTCCCGGCGACCGTGTGTGAAGCGTTGCACACGCCACTGACAATCGCGTCCGCCAGCGGCTGGCCGCCAGCCGCCTCCGGAGCTCCCGTACTCCCGGCGCCCCCGCCTCAGTGGTCCCAGCGCAGCGCCAGCAGCGCCGCGTCGTCCGCCAGCCCGGCGTCCCCGACCCAGCCCCGGACGTCCGCCAGCACGGCGTCCAGCAGGTCGGCGGGGCTGGTGCCGTGCAGTCCGGGCAGCCGCTCCGCCAGCGGGTAGAACCGGCCCCCGGAGTCCCGGGCCTCCGACACCCCGTCGGTGTGCAGCAGCAACAGGTCGCCCGGGCCCGGTTCGAAGCGGCTGGCCGAGTAGTCCTCCCCGGTCAGCTCGCGCAGGCCCAACGGCGGTGCGGGGACGGTCGGCGCCAGCTCCTCGACCCGGCCCGCCCGGCGCAGCAGCGGGGGCGGGTGGCCGCAGTTCACCACCCGCACCGGCTCCCGGCCGGCCGGCACGTCCAGCAGCAGCGCGGTGGCGAACCGGCCGTCGCCCGGCCGCGCGGTGAGCGCCGCGTCCAGCCGCTCGGCGAGCCGCCCGGGGTCGGGCTCGGTACGGGCCGCCTCCCGGAACACCCCCAGCACGTCGGCGGCCGTCTCCACCGCCGGGAGCCCGTGGCCCTGCACGTCGCCCAGCAGGATCCGCACGCCGAAGCGGGTCTCCACCACGGCGTACAGGTCCCCTCCGATCCGGGCCTCGGCGGTCGCCGCGACGTACCGCACGGCCAGCCGCAGCGGCCCGATCCGCTCGGCGGGCGGCCGCAGCAGGGCCCGCTGGGCGGCCTCGGCCACCGTCCGGACCTGGTACAGCTGCCGCTCCCGGGCCGCCACCAGCACCACGCTGGCGGCACTGGCCAGGGTCGCCGCCAGCACCGTGACCGGCACGCTGATCCGCACCGAGAGCGGCAGCTGGGTGTTGTCGGACTCCAGCGCGCCGACCGCCAGCAGCGCGGCCGCGCCGACCAGCAGCGGCACCCGGGCCTTGCGGGTGGTGGCCCCGAAGAGCACCGGGGCCACCGCGAGTAACGGGGACAGGGTCGCTCCGGGGCCGAGGGCCAGGGCGGCCACCACCGCGGCGACCAGCAGGACGAGGGCGCCGTACAGCAGCAGCCGGGTCCGCCGTGGCAGGTGCAGCGGCGGAAGCCCGTCCGGGCCGTCGGCGCTCACGCGTTCTCCTCCAGTGGTCGGGAAGCTCCAGGCCCGAGGGCCTTCGAACCACTTTCCCCGCCCTGCCCCGGGTCAGCACCTCGGCGCGGGGGCGCACCGGCGGCGTGCCGGTGCTCGGACCCTCCCGGCACCTCACCGCGGGGGCGGACGGGGCGCGCACTGGGCCCTGTCCGGCAGGGCCTAGGCTGGGCCGGGAGATGAGACGCAAGAACCGCCGCCCGGCCTCCCCCCTCCCGCAGCGCCTCGGCGTGGACCCGGTGCACCTGCGGCTGCCCCTGGAGGGCGACTGGCCGACCGTACGGGAGCACCTGGTCGAGCGGCTGCCCGCGGTGGCGGCGGCGCGGGTCGACGCGGCGCTGCGCGCGGGCGAGATCGTCGGCGAGCAGGGCCCGGTCGCCCCCGACGAACCGTTTCGTCCCGGCGCGCACCTGTGGTTCTACCGGGACCTCCCGGCGGAGGTGCCCGTCCCCTTCGAGCTGGTGGTGCTGCACCGCGACGAGCACCTGGTGGTGGTCGACAAGCCGCACTTCCTGGCCACCACCCCGCGCGGCCGGCACGTCATCGAGACGGCGCTCTCCCGGTTGCGGCACGCCCTCGACCTGCCCGCGCTCAGCCCCGCCCACCGGATCGACCGGCTCACCGCGGGCCTGGCCATGTTCGTGGTCCGCCCCGAGGAGCGCGGCGCCTACCAGACGCTCTTCCGCGACCGGCAGGTGCGCAAGGAGTACCGGGCGATCGCCCCGTACGACCCGGACCTGGCACTGCCGCGCACGGTGCGCAGCCACATCGTCAAGGAGCGCGGGGTGATCGCCGCCCGGGAGCTCGACGCGCCGCCGAACAGCGAGAGCCGGATCGAGCTGCTGGAGCGCCGCGACGGCCTCGCCTGCTACGGGCTGCAGCCGCTGAGCGGGCGCACCCACCAGCTGCGGCTGCACATGAGCGGCCTCGGAGTGCCGATCCTCGGTGACCCGGTGTACCCGGTGGTGCTGCCCGAACCGGCCCCGGACGACTTCCGCCGACCGCTGCAACTGCTGGCCTCGACGGTCGAGTTCACCGACCCGCTGACCGGTCGGGAGCGCCGCTTCGAGAGCCGCCGCACGCTCGCCGCCTGGGACGACCCGTCCGGCTGGGCGGCCGGGGGCTGACCTCCCGCCGGGGGGCGCAGGCCCCCGGGTCCCGGTCCTAGGTCCGGCCGGCGGTCTAGGACGAACGGAGGGCCGGGTCCCGGTCCCGGGGGCCGATCCGCCGCCCGTCCGGTGGCGCGATGGTTGGGCCATGAACGCAGCGCAGCACACCGATTCCGCCCCCGTCGCCCTGGTCACCGGCGCCTCCCGCGGCCTCGGGCTGGCCCTCGCCCACGCCCTCGCCGCCGAGGGCTGGCGGTTGGTGGTCACCGCTCGGGGCGCGACCGCCCTCGCCGGGGCCGCAGCCGAACTGTCCGCCCTGACCGAGGTCGTCGCCCTGCCGGGTTCGATCGTCGACGACGACCACCGGGCCCACCTCGCCGAGGCCGCGGAGCGCCTCGGCGGGGTGAGCCTCCTGATCAACAACGCCGGTTCGCTCAACGGCGCCACCACGCCCGGCGCCGAACCGCTGCCCCGGCTGGCCGACTTCCCACTGCCGGACCTGCTGGAACTCTTCGAGGTCAACGCGCTCGCCCCGATCGCCCTCACCCAGCTCGTCCTGCCGCAACTGCGGGCCCACGCCGGGGCCGTGCTGAACATCAGCTCGGACGCCGCCGTGGAGCCCTACCTCGGCTGGGGCGGCTACGGTGCCAGCAAGGCGGCGCTCGACCACGCCACCGCCGTACTCGCCCGGGAGGAGCCGCAGTTGCGGGTCTGGGCGGTCGACCCGGGCAGCATGCGCACCGCGATGCTGCAGGAGGCCAGTCCCGGTGAAGACATCTCCAGCGAGCCGCTGCCCGAACGGGTCGCCCCGCTGCTGCTCGGCCTGCTGCACCACCGCACGCCGTCCGGCCGCTACCGCGCCGAGGACCTGGCGGCCCTCCCCGCCCCTGCCCCTGCCGCCGCCCCTGCCCCCGCCCTCGGCCGGAGCGGACGATGACCACCCTGGCCGCGCTGGGCCTCGACGTGACCGTCCCGCCCGAACTCTCCGCCCGCGCACCGGCGGAGGCGCGCGGCACCGCCCGGGACGGCGTGCGGATGCTGGTCGGCCGGCGCGACACCGGCGCCGTCGAGCACCACCGCTTCACCGAGCTGCCCGAGGTGCTGTGCCCGGGGGACCTCCTGGTGGTGAACAACTCGGCCACCGTCCCGGCCGCCCTGCCGGGCCGGCTGCCCGACGGCACCCCGGTCGCGCTGCACCTGTCCTCCGCCCAGCCCGACCAACAGGGCTCCTACCTCGTCGAGTTGCGTCGGTCCGTGCCCGGTGCGGCCGCGGCCTACTACCCGCCGGAGGAGTCCCCGGCCCGCCCGGGCCTGTGCGTCGCCCTGCCGGCGGGCGGCGGGGCCGTCCTGGTGCAGCCCTTCACCGCCCGCCTCTGGTACGCCGAACTGTCCCTGCCCGCACCTCTGTTGCCCTACCTGGACCGGCACGGCCGGGCGATCCGGTACGGCTACGTGGACCGCGACTGGCCGATCGAGGCCTACCGGACGGTCTTCGCGACCGTCCCCGGTAGCAGCGAAATGCCCAGCGCCGCCCGCCCGTTCACGCCGGACACGGTGGCGCGGCTGGCCGGTCGGGGCGTGCTGGTCGCTCCGGTCACCCTGCACACCGGGGTGGCCTCGCCGGAGGCGCACGAGGCCCCGTACGCGGAGCGCTTCCACGTCCCGGCGGCCACCGCCCGGTTGGTCGGTCACGTCCGGGCCGAGGGCGGCCGGGTGATCGCCGTCGGCACCACCGTGGTCCGCGCCCTGGAGTCGGCGGTCGCGTCGGACGGCACGCTCCAGGAGGCGGACGGCTGGACGGAGTTGGTGATCACCCCGGAGTGCGGCGTGCGCGCGGTGGACGGCCTGCTCACCGGCTGGCACGAGCCGCGCGCCTCGCACCTGCTGATGCTGGCCGCCGTCGCGGGTCGCCCTCTGCTGTCAGCCTGCTATCGCGAGGCCGTGCAACAGCGTTACCTGTGGCACGAGTTCGGGGACGTCAACCTGTTGCTGCCGGATTGATCCGGTGCCGCGGCCGACTGCCGGTCGCCCGGCCGGCGGGGGTTCAGGCCGGCGGGGGTTCAGGCCGACAGGGGGCCAGGCCGACAGGGGGTCAGGCCAGCAGGGTCCGCGCCACATGGTGGGTATCCAGGTACTCGCGGACGGCGGTGATCAGCCCGTTCTCGACGGTGAACACGCCCAGGCAGTGGTTCTCGTAGCGGGCACCGTTGGCTGCCGTCCCGACGGCGGTCCACTCGGCCACCGCCTGCGGGCCGTCGGCGAGGACGCCGGTGAGGGTGAGGCTCGGCAGGCCGTCGGAGGCGAAGAGGGTGCCGACCTGGCCGAGGAAGTCGCCGAAGATCTCCTGCTTGCCGCGCCAGGTGCGGGAGAGCGCCAGGTCTCCCGGGTAGGTCCAGGTGGCGTCCTCGGCGAACAGGGCCACGGCGGCGTCGAGTTCGCCTGCGGCGAGCCGGGTGACGTACTCGGTGACGACGGTGCGGGCGTCGTTCTGCGGCATGGTGGGCTCCTGTGGCTCGTCGTGGTCCGTCCGGTCGGGCTGCCCGGCCGTGGCACCAGCAAAGCCCCGCGGCTGCCCCGGCGGCCAACAACGCCCGTCCCGGGCCGACAACCCGTGGTTGTTCACGCAGGCGGCGGGAAGTCCGGCGGCAGTTCCAGCTCGAACCAGACCACCTTGCCGTCCGCGGTCCGGCGGCTGCCCCAGCGGTGCGCCAGCTCGTTGACCAGGTGGATGCCGCGGCCGCCCTCGTCCTCGCTGCGGGCGCGCCGGATCCGGGGCGTCTCGCTCTCCCGGTCCGCGACCTCGACGGTGAGCACCTGGTTGCAGAACAGCCTTAGTTGGACGGGCGATCCGGCGTGCACCAGGGCGTTGGTGATCAGCTCGCTGGTGAGCAGCTCGGCCCAGTCGGTGAGCGAGGCCAGGCCCCAGGCGGTGAGCGTCTCGCGGGTGAAGCGCCGGGAGTGGGCGACCATCGCGTGGTCGCCGGTGAGCGGCAGGACGGCGATCCGGTCGGCGCCGGCCGGGCGGACCTGCGCCATGATGACGGCGATGTCGTCCTCCTGGGTGCGCCCGGTGAGCCGGGTCAGGACGGCGTCGCAGGTCTGCTCCAGGGAGCGGCGCCGGTCGGCGACCGTGCGGCAGAGCAACTCCAGCCCCTCGTCCAGGTCGTGGCCCCGGCGCTCGACCAGTCCGTCGGTGTAGAGGGTCAGGATGGCCTGCTCGGGGAGGGTGAACTCGACGCTCTCGAACGGGACTCCACCCACGCCCAGCGGCGCGCCGGGCGGCAGTTCGACCAGGTGGGCGTTGCCCTCGGTGTCGGCGACGACGGGCGGCAGGTGGCCGGCGCAGGCGGCGGTGCACCTGCGGTCCGCCGGGTCGTAGACCACGCAGACGCAGGTCGCGAACTGTCCCTCGCCGAGCGCCGAGGTGGCCTCGTCCAGTCGGTGCAGGACCCGCACCGGGTTGAGCTCCAGGGTGATCAACGTCCGTGCCACCGTCCGTAGTTGGCCCATGGTGGCGGCGGCCCGGATGCCGTGGCCCATCACGTCGCCGACGATCAGGGCGACCCGGCCGGAGGACAGCGGCACCACGTCGAACCAGTCGCCGCCGACCTCGCTGACCACGCTGCTCGGCAGGTAGCGGTAGGCCAGTTCCAGGCCGAGGGTGCGGTGGATCTCCTGCGGCAGCAGGCTGCGCTGGAGGGTGAGTGCGGTGTCCCGCTCCCGCCGGTAGAGCCGGGCGTTGTCGATCGCCAGTGCGGTGCGGGCGGCCAGCTCCTCGGCCAGCGAACGGTCCGCCGGGCCGAACGGCGCCGGATTGTGGGTGCGGACGAACTCCGCGCCGCCGAGCACCAGTCCGCGCGCCACCAGCGGCACCATCAGGTAGGAGTGCACCCCGGCGGCCAGCCCTGGCTCCACCCGGTCGGGGGAGGCGACGATCCGCCGCAGTTCCTGCTCCGTCACCTCGGAGACCAGGATCGAGCGCCGGGTCCGCAGGCTCTGCGCGTACACCTCGGCCGACTGCGAGGTCTCGCCGACCTGGTCCGCGGCCGCCGTCATGCTGCCGTCCGGCGCCGACTCGCCGACCGCCACCGCCCGCATCAGCACCGGCCCGTCCCTCGGCACCGGCCCGGGCTCCTCGCCGCCGAGCACGGCGTCGCGCAGGTCCACCGTCACGAAGTCGGCGAAGCGCGGGATCACCACCTCCACCAACTCCCTTGCGGTGCGGTGCAGATCGAGCGTGGTGCCGATCCGGTTGCTGGCCTCGTTCAGCAGGCCCAGCCGCTGCTGGGCGGCCCAGGCCTCGTCCAGCGCCCGCTGCCGGGCCGCGGCCGCGTCCCGCTCCCGGGTGAACAGCAGCGCGTTGTCGATCGACACCGCCGCGCGTACGGCCAACTCCCCGGCCAGCGCCAGGTCCTCGTCCTCGTACGGGCGCTCCACCAGCGTCCGGTAGAAGCCCGCGACACCGACCGGATTGCCGCGAGCGATCAGCGGGACGACCATGAACGAGCGCACGTTCTGCTCCCGCACCGCGGCCGTGCGCACCGGATCGTCGGCGAACCAGGCCAGCCCCTCCTCGTCCATCCGCGGCACCAGCACCGGCCTGCGGTGCGCCAGGCTCCACGCGTACGGCGAACCGGGCTGGAACCGGTGCACCCCGCCCAGTCGGGCGATCGGCGCCAGGGTGGAACCGCGCACCGAGTGGAACGCCATCCGCCGCAGCAGCGCCGAACCGTCCGCCGGGGCGCGCGGCTCCCGCTCGCCCCGCACCAGCTCCTCCAGCACCTCCACCACCACCGTGTCCGCCAGCCGGGGCGTCGCCACCTCGGCCAACTCGTGGGCGGTGCGGTCGAGATCGAGCGTGGTCCCGATCCGGGCGGAGGCCGTGTTCACCAGCGCCAGCCGCTCCTGCGCGGCCTTCGCCTCGCGCAACGCCTGCTGCCGGGCCAGCACCGTCTGGTGCTGGCGCAGGTACAGCCGGGCGTTGTCGATCGCGACGGCCGCGCGCGAGGCCAACTCGTCACCGAGCGTGATGTCCGCCTCCGCGAAGGACTCCCGCTCGCCGCGCCGCGAGTAGACCACCATGCCGAGCGTCGTGCCGCGCGCCACCAGCGGGGTGATCCGCACCGAGCGCGGCCGGTCGCCCAGGAACGCCCGGCGACGGTTCTCGCTGAGCGCGTCGGCCAGCGGCGACAGCTCCCAGGACGGCACCACCACCGTCCGCCCGGTGATCAGCGCCCGGGCGTACGGGGAGTCCGCGGGCAGCTCGTACACAGAGTCCACCGGCAGCGCGTCGGCCGGGTACAGCGGATCCGTGGTGGCCAGCGCCAGCCGGCGCACCAGCTGGGCCGCGTCCGGGGCGGGCGGCTCGACGTTGCGCCCGGCGATCAGCGCCTCCAACGCGAACACCCCGCTGATGTCGGCGACCCGGGGCACCATCGCGTCCGCCAGCTCCCGGGCCGTCTGCCGCAGGTCCAGGGTGGTGCCGATCGAGGCGGTCGCGTCGACCAGCAGCGACAGCCGCTCCTGCGCCCTTGCCGCCCGGGCATCGGCCCGGTAGCGCTCGGTGACGTCGATGATGGTCGCGCTCACCCCGAGCACCCGCCCGCTCCGGTCCGCCAGCCGGAAGTACGAGGCGGACCAGGCCCGGTCCCGCTGCGGATCCCCCGGCGTACGGCCCTGGGTACGGAAGTCCACCACCGGCCGGCCGGTCGACAGCACCTGCCGCATCACCGCCTCGGCCTCGTCCCCGTTGATCCCGGGCAGCACCTCGGTGAGCCGGCGGCCCAGGTGCTCGGGCACGGCCAGGCCGTTCGCCACCGCCAGGGCCTCGTTCAGCCGCACGTAGCGCAGACCGGTGTCGAACACCGCCATGCCGACCGGGGACTGGGTGAAGAAACCGTCCAGCACGGCCAGGTCCGCCTGGATCCGGCGCAGCGTCGTCACCTCCGACGCCACCGCCAGCACCAGCGGCTCCCCGCCGGGCCCCCGGACCGGATGGGTCCGGAACTCCAGGTTCACCAGGTGCCCGTCCCGGTGCCGCACCGGGAACACCCCGGACCACTCGCGGCCCGCCAGGATCTCCCGGAACAGCTCCAGCACCTCCGGCCGGTGCTCGTCCGAGGTCAGCAGCCGGGCGGCCTTCGCCCCCACCGCCTCGTCCGCACGGTAACCGAGCAGTGCCTCCGCGTCGCCGCTCCAGTGCAGGATCCGCCCGTCGGCCTCGATCAGCGCCGTGGCGATCGGCACCATCAGCAGGGCGCCGTGCTGCGGCTCCCCCCGGCGTTGCGCGTCATCGTCCACCATGGCCAGAGAACCGCCCGGAGCTCGTTCCCACCAGCCCTGCCATCCTCGCACGCAGCCCCCGCGCCCCGCCCCTCGTGGCCGCCGCCGACCCGCGCGAGCGGGCTGTACGCGATCCGGCACCGGGCGTCACCCACGACCCTGGCTCCCCGCTCACCCGCGGCAACGCTCCGACAGCCGAACGAAGTTGGGCAGACGCCTGGCCGAGGCCGGGAGACCCCTGCGATCCTCGGACCGAGCCCGTTCACCCACGCGCGCCCCGACGACCCGGAGGAGCCCCCATGCCCGAATTCGGCGGAGGATTCACCGACCCCGACGAGCCCACCGACGAGCCCACCGACGACCAGCCCGAAGACCTCGCCGACGAGCCCCCCACCGAGGAAGCCCCCACCCCCAACGACTGATCCCCCATGCGCAGGCCCCGACCCCGCACAGGAAGTCGGGCGGATCGACTTTCTGTGTGGCCCGTGTCCCTGCCGAGCGGGCGCATCGGGTGCAGAGGAGTTCTCCGGTGTGCATGTGGTGGGTGTGCGTGGGAAGCCGGCGGGGTCGACTTTCTGTGGGCGCGCCCGGTCATGGGGTCTGGGCCCTGGCCTGGGGGCGGCGTTCGGCGTGGCGGGTGGTGAGGGCGAGGGTTGCGCCGAGGAGGCAGAGGGTGGCGGCGAGCAGGACCGCGCGGTCGGTGCCGGTGGCGAGGGCCTGGGCGACGGCCTCGGGGTCGGGGGTGTGGGGGTGGGCGGAGGAGGCGACGGCGACCGTCGCGGCGACGCCGAGGGCGGAGCCGAGGTAGCGGGAGGTGTTGTTGGCGCCCGAGCCCATGGCCGCGCGGTGGGTGGGGACGCTGCTGACCGCCAGCCGGGCGAGGGCCGCGTTGAGGACGCCGCTGCCGAGACCGGCCACGGCCAGGCCGGGGGCGAGCCGGAGCCAGGAGGAGTCGGGGCCGAGGCCGTAGAGTCCTGCCTCGCCGAGGCCGCAGACGAGCAGGCCGAGGGCGACCTGGGTGGTGGCCGACAGGTGGGCGGCCAGGCGGCGGGCCTGGAGGGCGGCGACCACGGACAGGCCGGACCACAGTGCGAGTACGCCGCCTGCCGCCAGGCCGGAGAGGCCGAGCACGCCCTGGAGCAGGGTGGGCAGGTAGCTCATGAAGCCGACCAGTGAGAGCCCGGTGAACAGGGCGCCGCCGGTCGCGGCGAGGAAGCCGGGGCTGCGGAACAGGGCCGGGTCGAGCATCGGCTCGCGGACCTTCGTCTCCACCACCGCGAAGGCGGCGAGCAGCAGCACCCCGCCGACCAGCAGTGTCACCACCGGGGCCCGCCCCCAGCCGTCGCGGCCCTCCGCGAGCCCGGCGATGAGCAGGGTGGTTCCGGCGGCGAGGGTGAGCACGCCGTACGGGTCCAGGGCGCGGGGCCGTTCGGCCCGGGACTCGGTGAGGAGGACGGCGGCGCAGGCGGCGACGACGGCCGAGGCGACGGCGAGTCCGCCGCCGACCGCCCGCCAGCCCGCCCACTGCTGGACGAGCGCGCCGTAGACCGGTCCGACCGCGATGCCGAGGCCGACGGCCGCGCCCCAGACGCCGAGCGCCCGGATCCGTTTCGGCCCGGCCGGGTGGGCGTGGCTGATCAGGCCGAGTGCGGGCGCGAGGACGGCGGCGGAGGCGGCGCCGAGCAGGACCCGGGCGGCCAGGTAGGCGGTGCCGTCGGGGGCGAGTGCGGCCAGGGCCTCGGCGGCGGCGAACAGCGCTACGCCGGAGGTGAAGACCCGTTTGCGGCCGTGGTCGTCGGCGGCGCTGCCGGCCGTGAGCAGGAGGGCCGAGATGCCGACGAGGGTGCCGGTGAGGATCCAGGTGCGGCCGGTGGCGCCGAGGTGGGCGGCCTGGGCGGTGGCCGCGAGCGAGGCGGTGGGGGCGGTGTACGCGACGGTGACCAGGGCGGTGGCGGCCGCCGTGACGGCCAGGGTGGCACCGGGCCGTACGGGCCGGCGGCCCCGGACGAGCGGGCCGGGCAGTGTGGAAGGGGCAGGCGGTGCGGGGGACATGGGTGTTCCCTCCGGAGGACGGGCCGATGAGTCTGGTGAATGAACCTTCGTCTTGAGTGGGACGCTACCACCGAAAGTCTGTTCATTGAACCCACGTCGGCCGTGGACTACGCTGACCCGCATGGCGCTGGGAACGGACTACGAACTGCAGGACTGCGCACTGGCCCGCGCCCTGGAGGTGGTCGGCGAGCGCTGGAGCCTGTTGATCGTCCGCGACGCGTTCTACGGCGTGCAGCGCTTCAACGACTTCCTCGTCCACCTGGGCATCCCGCGAGCCGTCCTCACCGCGCGACTCAACGCCCTGGTCGCGGCGGGGGTGCTGCGCAAGGAGCCGTACCAGCAGGCGCCGCTGCGCCACGGCTACCTGCTCACCGAGACCGGCCTCGAACTCTGGGGCCCGCTCTACCAGTTGAGCCGCTGGGGCGGCCGGCACGCGACCCCGGGCGGCCCGCACCACCTGTTCGCGCACCGCGTCTGCGGCACCGACCTCGACCTCATCGGCGCCTGCCCCGGCTGCGGCGGCGGGCCCGTCCCCCCGGCCGAGGTCACCATGCGCCCCAGCCCGGCCCACGCCGGCGGCCACCGCGAGGACGCGGTCTCCCGCGCCCTGGTCCGCCCGCACCCGCTGCTCGAACCGATCGCCTCGGCAGCCGCCGCCTCCGCCGCGTAGCGGAGCCCCCCGGGCCCCCGGGCCGCGCGCACAGAGCCGAAGGCCGCCGGCAGCGCGCCGACGGCCCCTCGGGTGCGCCCGGTCAGGAGTGGAAGCGGACCTCCGGGTCGGCGGCGGTCGGTCCGTCGAGCAGCGGCTGGTCGATGCCCTTCAACTGGAGGTCGAAGAACGCCCCGACGTACCGGCGGGTGAGCTCGACGGCGCGCTGTCCCGTGATGGTGGTCCCCGGGGGCTGGGGCGCGCCGAGCGCCTTGAGGAAGAGCGGGTAGTCGGTGAAGCTGCCGTGGTCGGTGCCGTCGACGGTCAGCCACCGCTTCCAGCCGTCGAGTCGGGGCCAGCTGTCGGTCCAGCTGGTGTCCTCGGCACCGTCGGGCAGCGGGTGGCCGATCATCAGGTACGGCTTGCCGCCGATCCCGGACTCGGGCACCTCGAAGTCCATGCTGCCGTCCAGATCCACCCCCGCCCGGATCCGGTCGTCGGTCACCAGCGCCGGGACGCTGGCCGCGCCACCGGCGGAGTGCCCGGCCATGCCGATCCGGTCGCGGTCGATCATGCGGGCGTAGCGCCAGGCCGGGTGGGGGCGGGCGGTCAGCTGGTCGATGACGAAGGAGGCGTCCTTCGCCCGGCTCTCGTCCAGGCCCTTCCAGGCCTCGGGGGTGGTGAGCCGGCCGCACTCCACGCAGGGCAGCGTCTGCCCGTCCGGGAAGGTGGTACCGGTGTTCTCGTAGGTGTGGTCGACCAGGGCCACCACGTAGCCGCGGCTGCCCAGGTCCTCGGCGAGGCTGCTGAGCGAGGCGCGCGGCATGGTGAAGCCGGGGGAGAGGACCACCAGCGGGTAGTGGCCGCCCTGGGGGCGGGCGTCCGTCCTGGACCAGGTCCGGGTGTCGGTCACCGCCTCGGCCGGGACGGTGTTGCCCGGCAGTTTGGCGTCCAGCAGCAGCCGGGCGGCCGCGGCGGTCATGTACGGGGCCGGGCTGCCCGTCCCGGCGTGGGCGGGGTAGTACATCGTGACCATCAGCTGGCGCGGCCCGGCGGAGGGCACCCATGGGTCCGGGCGGTTCTCGTCGACCAGGTGCAGGACCTCCTGCCCGACCGCGAACGGCCCGGTCGGGCGCGGGAGTTCGAGGTGGACGGCGCTCGGCGTGCCGGCGGTGCCAGCAGTGGCGGCGACCGGCGCGGCGGGTGCGGCGGGTGCGGCCAGGGCCGGTGCCGCCGCTGCGACGGACAGGGGCACTGCGAGCAGCAGGGCCGCGACCGCGGCGGTGGTGCGAAGTCGGCTCGTGTGTCGGCTCATACGAGCGACGGTAGGTCGCGGGCAGGCGAACTGACGTCCACTCAGCGATGTACTGATCCCTTGCGGGACGGACCCCCGGCAGCCCCTAGGGGATGATCGGTCGGGCCCGCAGGATCCCGCCGGATTCCGCCCGATCCGACCGGTGCCGGTCCGGGTCAGCCGACCCCCTCCAGGTCGACCTACGCGTCCGCCAAGGTGACCCGGGCCCCGGCCCGGACGGCCTCCAGGAAGTCCGCCGCCGCACGGGCGTTGGGCACCGGGAGGGTGAGCGGCAGGCCCGCCGACCGGGTCCGGAGCTCCAGCTCGCCGAGGCCTGACGCCCGGGCCGAGTGCACCTCCGCCCACCGGTACGCCTCCGCCGCGACCAAGGGGTGCGGCGGCCGGTGCACCAGCCCGCCGGCCGTCACCGTCAGCCGCCCCCGGGCGAACCGGACGCTCCCCTCGCTGCGCAGTGCCTCGTGCAGCGCGGCCCGGAGGTGCGGGGACAGGAACTCGTCCACCTCCCGCGCCAAGCCCTCCAGCCCGTGCAGTTGGGCCAGCACCAGGGGCTCGTCCGCGCCGACGGGCCATACTCGGATCCGCTCGGGCTCCCGCCGCCGCCCGCCGGGGAAGCCGGGGGAGGCGGGGGAGTACTCGACGGCTTCGATGCCCGCCCACGGCAGCAGCCGCTCGCCGGCGCCCGCCCCGACCAGTGCCAGCCCGCCCTCATGGACCCGTACGGCGCGCAGCCCGGGCGCGGACCGTAGGGCGCCGTACCCGTTCGCGGCCAGCACCGCCGCGGCCGCCACCACGGGGGCGGGCCACCACTCGCCGAACGCCAGGCAGGCCACCAGCGCCAGGACCGCCGCCACGGTGTCCAGCCACGTCCGCGCCCGCCACGGGACCGGCCGGAACGCCCGGTGCACCCGCACCACCGGCCCGAGCGGACCGGCCGACCCGCGACGGGCCTGACCGTTCTCCATGAACGGCCACGCCCACCCGGGCGACCACAGCATCGCCACTTCGCCCTCCTTGCCCTCGACGGTCTCCCCAACCGGAACTACGACTCCCGGATGTCGGACCACCAGGATCGATCGCCCACCACCCTCCGGAACAGTGCCAATCGACACCCCTTGGCCCGAAACAGCCGGAGCGTGTCCGGCAGCAGGGGGTGCCGTTCGGCAGGGGCGACCGAAACGACGGTCGGCGGGGGAGGCGAGGTGTAGGAGGCGAGGTGCAGGAGGCGGCCGCGGCAGCGGGGGAGGCCCCGCCCGTCAGCGCCCGGCTGCGCCGAGCCCCACCTGCAGCCGCCGCAGCAGCGCCGTGCCCGCCTCGTCCACCGACCGCCGGGAGTTGGCCAGCACCACCACCCCCACCTGCTGTTCCGGGTCGAACGCGAGGAAGGAGGCGGACCCGCCCGTCCCCCCGTTGTGCCACAACTGCAAGTGCCTGCCCTGCTGGGCGTGCAGTCGGTGGCCGAGCCAGCCGAGGTGCGTCCAGGCGAACGGGTTGACCCGGTGCCTGGTCTCCCGGGCGAGCAGCATCGCCGGTGCCAGCGGTGCGTCCGGCCCGCCCTCGGCCGCCAACTGCGCCCGCAGGAAGGCCGCGAGGTCGGCCGCCGTCGAGCGGAGCCCGCCCATGCCGGGGAGCGCCGCGAACTCCCAGGACGGCACCGGGCGCCCGGTCGGTGCATGGCCGGACGCCAGCCGGGCGGACTGATCGGCATCCGGCCGCAGGCAGGTGTCCGTCAGCCCCAGCGGTGCGCAGACCTCGCGGTCCACCAGCTCCCCGTACGTGGCGTCGGCCCGCTGGGCGAGGGCCAGCCCGAGCAGCCCGGCGCCGAGGTTGGAGTACCGGAAGTTGCGCCCGGGGGCGGAGTGCAACCGCGTCCGCCCGAGCCCGGAGAGTATTCGCTCGGCGGTGCAATGGGCGTACGGGTCCGCCCGGTCGGGCCGCAGCAGCGCGCGCAGCAGCACGCCCCGGGGCAGCCGGGGGAGCCCCGAGGTGTGGGTGGCGAGGTGCCGGAGCGTGATCGCCTCCCCGCCCCGGGAGGGGACGGCCGCAGAGCGGGTCAGCACCTCCGCGAGCGGCTCGTCGAGACGCACGGTGCCGTCGAGCGTCAGCCGCGCGAGCGCGAGCGCGGTGAACACCTTGGTGACGGAGCCGATGTCGAACAACGTCCGGGCCCCCGGCACTTCGCCCCCCGGGCCCGTCCGCCCGGCACCGTGGATCTCCACGGCGCCACCGGCCACCCCGGCGACCACCACGCCGACGCACCGGCCCGCCACCCGGTCGGAGGTCTGCTGCACGAGGCGCGCGAGTTCGTTCATGCCCCGACCTTAGGGCCCGTCTTCGAACTCCCGCCTGCGGGGCAACGACGGGAGCTCGAAGACGGACCGTAGGGCCCGTCAGCAGCTCAGATTGCCCCCGGGCACGGTGCCGAGGATCTGGACGAAGCTCTGGTACAGGCTGATCCGGTGCTGCATCTGCGCGGTGTTGTTGCCGTTGCACTCCAGCGCGCCGTTGATGCTGCGGATCGTCTCGCCGAAGCCCCGCCCGTTGACCATCGCGTCGTGCGCGGTCATGGTGCCGGGACCGTTCTGGGTGTTCCAGTACCAGAGGCCGGTCTTCCAGGCCACCGCCGGGTCGGTCTGCACCAGGTCGGGGTTGTGCAGCAGGTCGATGCCGAGCGCGTCGCCCGCCGCCTTGTAGTTGAAGTTCCAGCTGAGCTGGATCGGTCCGCGCCCGTAGTACGCGGCCTGCCCGGCCGGGCACCCGTACGGCTGCGAAGTGTCGCAGTAGTGCGGGTAGTTGGAGGTGTCCTGCTCGACCACGTAGACCAGTCCTCCGGTCTCGTGGCTGACGTTGGCGAGGAAGGCCGCGGCCTCCTGGTTCCGTACGGTGTCGCTGCCGGTGGCCGCGAAGCCGGGGTAGGCGCTGGTGGCGTCGAGCAGGCCCTGGTAGGTGTAGAAGGGGTTCCGGTTCGGGAACATCCGGTCGAACTGGGCCTGGCTGACCGGGAATCCGCCCGGGTTCTGGGTCGGTGTGGGGGTCGGGCCGGGGTCGGTGGGGCCGCCGCAGGGGCCCTGGTCGGACCAGACCCCGGAGCCCCCGGTGCTCGGCGGTTCGTTCTGGGTCCACCACTTGGCGGTCCAGTTGTGGCTGTTGTACGAGACGGCGGCGCCGCCGGTGTACACGGCGGTCGCGCTCCACGCGGTGCCGCAGGCGGCGGCGCTGGCGGAGGCCGGGAGGAGCACCGCGAGCGCGAGCGCCGTGACCACGGCGGACAGCAGCGCGAGCAGGCGTTTGACTGACACGTCATCACCCCTCGTGCGGTGGGGGCCGCACGTCGTCGGGACCGGGACCTGGTGGGGCAGGGGAGCCGTGGCCCGTGCGGGGGCGCGTCGTGGGGGACGGCCGACCGGGGTGCGGGCCGGTGCGGGGCCGACACCGACTCAAGCGGAGTGGTCTATACCTGTCAAGAGGTCCGGCCGAAGTGCCCGGTCAAGCCCGGCAGAAGTGCCCGGTCGAAGTGCCGGTCGAACGCCGAAAGCCCCCCGCCGCCCCTACTCCTCCTCCAGTGCCGCCCGCAGCCGCGCCGCCACCTCCGCCGCCCCCGCCTCGTCCGGGTACTTCCCCCGCGGCCAGAAGAACCCGCGCAGCCCGTCCTTGGGATTGCGCGGCACCACGTGGACGTGCAGGTGCGGCACCGACTGGCTGATCCGGTTGTTCGCCGCCACGAAGCTGCCCGCCGCGCCCAGACCCCGCTCCACGGCCGCCGCCACCCGCTGCACCCGCAGGAAGAACGGCCCGACCTCCTCGGGCGGCAGGTCCGCCAGGGTCCGGTGGTGGGCGCGCGGCACGACCAGCACGTGACCGGGGAACAGCGGCCGGCGGTCCAGGAAGGCCACCGCCGCCGCGTCGTCCAGCACCCGGTGCGCCGGTTCCTCGCCCGCCACCACCGCACAGAACACGCAGTCCATCCGTCCATTCAAACCACCGGCCGCCTTCCCGGCACCCCCGCAAACCCGGGTCGGCCCGGCGTCACCCGTCCGGCGGCCGAACGGGTGCGCCCGTGCCCGCGCCGGGCGCACGGTACTGCGAGGGGGGAGGGGGACGGATCGACGCGGCGCACCCGTGCCGCACGAGGAGGTGGCCCGGATGTCGGGCAAGTTCGAGGTCTACGAGGACACCGGCGGCAAGTACCGGTTCCGGCTCAAGGCGGGCAACGGCGAGATCGTCGCGACCGGCCAGGGCTACGTCAGCAAGGACGCCGCCCACAAGGGCGTCGAGGCCGTCCAACGGGCCGCCGACGGCGCGGCGGTGGTCGACGTCCCGAAGGCCGCCTGACCCGGGCCGGGGCGAGCGAGGGCCCCGCAGCCGGTCCACCCGGACCGGCGGCGGGGCCATCGGCACCCGCGCCCACTCGTGCCGGCGCCGTGCCTACTCGTACCGGTACAGGAGCGCTTCCCGCTCCGTCTGTTCGATCATGTCGATGGTCAGCGAGTCGTCCCTCAGGTGCGACAGCGTGACCTCCGCCGACGTCGGCTGGGCGTCCTCCGCCAGCCAGTTCTCCGGCTTCCAGGCCGAGCCGCGCATGAGCGACTTCGGGCAGTGCGCGTACACCTCCTCCACAGCCACCACGATCGCGCTGCGCGGGGGCTTGCCGACAGCCGTCAGCTGCCGCAGCAGCTCCGGGTCGGTGGAGATGCAGGCCCGCCCGTTGACCCGCAGCGTGGTGTCCCGCCCCGGGACGACGAAGAGCAGTCCGACCCGGCCGTTCTCCAGGATGTTGTGCAGGGTGTCCAGGCGCTTGTTGCCGGTGGCGTCCGGAATGGCCAGGGTGTGCTCGTCGAGCACCGAGACGACCCCGGCCGGGCCGCCGCGCGGGGAGACGTCGCAGCGGCCGGCCGCGTCGGAGCTGGCCACGAACACCAGCGAGGCGCAGGCGATGAGGCGCTGGGCGACCTCGTGGAGGTGGTCCACCTGTTTGCGGCGCGCGTGGTCGCCGGGCTGCTCGTAGACCTCACGCAGCTGGGCCGGCTCGGTGAGGGCACGCGCGCTGAGGGCGGCGAACAGGCTGTTCGGTGCGTCCAGAGCGGGGGTTGACGGTGCGGGAGCTTCCGGTGTGAGGGTCATACCGGGAATCTAACGGAGGGCTCTTTCCGCGCCCCGTCTCCCGGCTTCCTCAACTCTCCGTGAAAGAGTCGCTCCACCCCTCCCCACCAGCGGTTTTCCGCTGATAATGGGGCCAGGGACTCCAGCCAGCCGGAGGTGGTGGCCGTGATCATCAGAATTTGGGCCGGGCAGGTCACGGCCGATCGCATCGAGGAGTTCTGCGCGCACCTGGTCGGCCAGGTGATCCCGCAGTTGGGGCGGACGGACGGTTGCCTCGGCGGTGAGCTGTTGCGCTCGGTGACCGAGGACGGGCACCGGGTGCTCGTGGTCAGCCGCTGGCGCGACGAGGAGGCCCTGCGGGGGTACGCCGGGCCGATGTGGCGGATCCGGCCGGTCTGGTCGGAGGGCGAGTTGCACTATCTCGTGCACCCCCCGGAGGTCACCCACTTCACGCCGATCCCCGCACCCGCCACGCTCTGAGCCCGGCCGGGGCCGAAGGCCCCGGAACGCTCACTCCGAGTCGGTCACACCGAGAACGGCACCGAGTGGATCTCGGACGCCGGGTGCCCGGTCCGTTCGTGGACCCGCTGCACCGCTTCCCTGGACGGCGCCTCGGACAGGCAGTACACCGTGCCGGACTCGGGGTCCGCCCAGGCCTGCTCGAAGTGCACGCCCTCCTCGCCCTCGACCGCCAAGTCGGCCGTGTGGGCCGCCCTGAGCTGCTCCGGCGTGATGCCGACCATCCCGTGGTGGACGTCCATGAACTTCATCGTGCTCGCCTCCGTACCTTGCGAACCCCGCGAACCCCGCGAATCCCGAGAACTTTCAGAACCTTTCGAACACTGCGAGCCCTGCGAACTGCGCGGATCCCGCGAACTCCGCGAACTCCGCGAATCCCGCCGGCCTTCCGGCCCCACCACCAGGGTCACCCTGCGCGCACGGCGGCGCCACCGGCGCCGTACCGGACCCACCGCGCATTCCCCGCGAGGCCGTGAAACAGGCCACAGCGGAACCCTCTCCCTCGGCTCGCACCCCGCGTGGCACAATGACGTCATCAGCAGTGACGTTCAGCGCACTCCGGGGTCGGTGAAAATCCGAACCGGCGGTTACAGTCCGCGACCCGTCCGCAGCCAGCGGCCGGTTGACCAGGTGAAATTCCTGGACCGACGGTTAAAGTCCGGATGGGAGGCGTGCGCGGACGGACGAAGAGCAGTACCCGTGGTCCATCACGAACCGGACCGGACCACGGTCAGGTGAACGGCGGGAGAGGTGTCTCCCGGGTCGGGCGAGCGATCTCCCGGCGGTTCCGGCATCCCGGCGACGGGTCGTGTCGGCAGCCTCGTGCACCGGTGCCCGTCCGTTTGTCATCTCCCTCTGCCGCCCCGGAGTCCGCGCCCCAAGCGCGAGGAGACCCGGGTGTTCACCGGCATCATCGAAGAGCTCGGCGAGGTCGTGTCGATCGAGGAGATCGGCGACTCCTCGCGAATCCGCCTCCGTGGCCCGGTGGTTCGTGTCGGTGCGCGTCACGGCGACTCCATCGCGGTCAACGGCGTCTGTCTGACCGTGGTCGACAGTGCCGAGGAACTGGCCGCCGAGACGGGCGAGTTCAGCGCCGACGTGATGGCCGAGACGCTGCACCGTTCCAGCCTGGGCGAGTTGAAGCCCGGCTCCCCGGTCAACCTGGAGCGCGCGATGGCGCTCGGCGCCAGGCTCGGCGGGCACCTGGTCCAGGGCCATGTCGACGCCACCGGGCGGCTGTTGAGCCGCGAGCCCGGCGAGCGCGACGCGGCCGGCAACCTGCGCTGGGAGGTGCTGCGCTTCTCGCTGCCGGAGTCCATCTCCCGCTATCTGGTGGAGAAGGGCTCGATCACGGTCGACGGCGTCAGCCTCACCGTGGTGGAGGCGGCCCGCGACAGCTTCACCGTCAGCCTCATCCCGGCCACCCTCGCACTGACCACGCTCGGCGCCAAGACCCTCGGCGAGAGCGTCAACCTCGAGGTGGACGTGCTCGCCAAGTACGTGGAGCGGTTGCTCGAATCGCGCACCCTCCCGAACCTGCCGCACACCGCACCGGCCGCACCGGCCACGCACACCGCAGACACCGCGGACATCGCACACACCGCACACATCACGCACAGCACGGGGGACAAGGAATGAGCTGGCTCAGCGGAGAGGCGTTCACCGTCCTCGGTGAACACGTGAAGTGGGCCGACATGATCGGCAACCTGTTCGGCTTCGGCGGCCTGGCGCTCGGCTGGCGCCGTTCGGTGTGGAGCTGGCCGGTCCAACTCCTGTCCGGTGTCGTGCTGATCGCCGCCTACCTCGGGGGCCACGTCCCCGGTCTGATCGGCAAGCAGCTGATCGTCATCGTCACCGCCGCCTGGGGTTGGGCGCAGTGGCGGCGCGGGCGCCGTGACACCGGCACCATCTCGGTGCGGTTCGCCAGTTGGCCCGAGCGGGCCGCCCTGGTGGCCGGCACCGCAGTCGGCACGGTCGCCCTGGCGCTGCTGTTCACCGCCTACCCCGAGCTGTCCTGGAGCCCCTGGTCGGACGCCTACATCTTCGTCGGCACGCTCGCCGCGATGGTGGCCCAGGCACGCGGCTGGCTGGAGTTCTGGTTCGCCTGGATCGCGGTCGACGCGGTCGGCGTCCCGTTCGCCTTCAACAGCGGTTACACCTTCTCGGGCCTCACCTACTCCGTCTACTTCGTCCTGGTGCTGCTCGGCCTGCGGTCCTGGTGGCTGAGCACCCGTGAGCCGCGAGCCACCTCCGCCAACGTCCCGCAGGGAGTCACGGCATGACCGAGAACCAGACCCGGCCCGGCAGCGACGCCGGCAGCGGCGCCGAGGAGTTCGTCCTCGACCCGGTCGAGCGGGCGATCGCCGACATCGCGGCCGGCCGCGCGGTGATCGTGGTCGACGACGAGGACCGCGAGAACGAGGGCGACTTCATCTTCGCCGCCTCCGCCGCGACCCCCGAGCTGATGGCCTTCACCATCCGCTACAGCTCCGGCGTGATCTGCACCCCGATGACCGGCGAGGAGCTGGACCGCCTCAAGCTCCCGCCGATGACCCAGGTCAACGAGGACCGCAAGGGCACCGCCTACACCGTCTCGGTGGACGCCCGCGAGGGCGTGGACACCGGCATCTCCGCCGCCGACCGCGCCCGCACCGTCCGCCTGCTGGCCTCGCCCGGCACCGAGCCGGGGGACCTGACCCGCCCGGGCCACGTCTTCCCGCTGCGCGCCGTCGACGGCGGCGTGCTGGTCCGCCCCGGGCACACCGAGGCCACCGTCGACCTGGCCCGGCTCGCCGGGCTGCCGCCGGCCGGCGTGTGCGTCGAGGTGGTCAACGACGACGGCACCATGGCCCGGCTGCCCGAGCTGGTCGCCTTCGCCCGCGAGCACGGCCTGGCGATCATCTCCATCGAGGACCTGATCGCCTACCGCCGCCGCACCGAGCTGCACGTCGACCGGGCCGCCACCACCGCCCTGCCCACCGTGCACGGCGAGTTCACCGCGGTCGGCTACCGGGGCACCCTCGACGGCGTCGAGCACATCGCGCTGGTGGCCGGCGGCCTCGGCGAGGACGGCCGACTGCCGGACGGCGAGGACGTGCTGGTGCGGGTGCATTCCGAGTGCCTGACCGGCGACGTCCTCGGCTCGCTGCGCTGCGACTGCGGTCCGCAGCTGGAGGCCTCGCTCCGGCGGGTCGCCGAGTCCGGCCGCGGCGTGGTGCTGTACCTGCGCGGCCACGAGGGCCGGGGGATCGGCCTGGCCCACAAGCTGCGCGCGTACGAGCTGCAGGAGCAGGGACGCGACACCGTCGACGCCAACCTGGACCTGGGGCTGCCCGCGGACGCCCGCGACTACAGCATCGCGGCGCAGATGCTGGTGGACCTCGGCGTCCGCTCGCTCACCCTGATGACCAACAACCCGCGGAAGCAGACCGCGCTCACCGACCACGGGCTCAAGGTCAAGGGGCGCGAGGCGGTCGAGATCGCGCCCGGTGAGCACAACCTGCGCTACCTGCGCACCAAGCGCGACCGGATGGGCCACGACCTGCCCGGCCTCGGCTCCTGAACCACTGAACCACCCACCGACCACAGGAAGTAGGACGACATGAGCGGCCACGGAGCCCCCGAGCTGACCATCGACGGCGCTGCCGACCTCAAGGTCGCGGTCATCGCCGCCCAGTGGCACGACAAGGTGATGAACGGCCTGCTGGACGGCGCCCACCGGGCGCTCAAGGAGCTGGGCGTCGCCGAGCCGACCGTGCTGCGCGTCCCGGGCACCTTCGAGCTGCCGGTCGCCGCCAAGCGCCTCGCCGACCGCGGCTACGACGCCGTGATCGCCCTCGGCGTGGTGATCCGCGGCGGCACCCCGCACTTCGACTACGTCTGCCAGGCGGCCACCCTCGGCCTGACCCAGGTCACCGTGGACACCGGCGTCCCGGTCGGCTTCGGCGTGCTGACCTGCGACAACGAGGAGCAGGCGCTGGACCGGGCCGGTCTGCCGGGCTCCGCCGAGGACAAGGGCCACGAGGCCGTCACCGCCGCCGTCGCCACCGCCGTCGCCCTGCGCGACGCCCGCTGACGGCAGGCCGTCCGGTCCCGGAGCGTGGACGTCCACAGGACTGTCCACGCTCCGGGACCGTTTACCGTCCGCCACCCCGCACGCCGTATGGTGAGTCCCATCATGGCTTCGAAGACATTCGAGGAGCTCTTCTCCGAGCTCCAGCAGAAGGCCGCCACCGGCGACCCCTCGTCCTCCCGTACCGCGCAGCTCGTCCAGCAGGGCGTCCATGCGATCGGCAAGAAGGTCGTCGAGGAGGCCGCCGAGGTCTGGATGGCCGCCGAGTTCCAGTCGGACGAGCAGACGGCGGAGGAGATCTCGCAGCTCCTCTACCACCTTCAGGTGATGATGATCGCCCGCGGGCTGACGCTCGACGACGTGTACAAGTACCTCTGAACCGCTCCCGACAGCACCCCTCCCCGAACAGGTAAGGAACCGACTTCCCATGCTGCGCATCGCCGTCCCCAACAAGGGTTCGCTCTCGGGTCCCGCGGCGGAGATGCTCCATGAGGCCGGCTACCGCCAGCGGAAGGACCCGAAGGAGCTCGTCCTCGTCGACCCGGCCAACGAGGTCGAGTTCTTCTTCCTCCGCCCGCGCGACATCGCCGTGTACGTCGGCTCCGGCCGCCTCGACGTCGGCATCACCGGCCGCGACCTGCTGCTGGACTCGCACTCCAACGCGGAGGAGGTGCTCGCCCTCGGCTTCGCCGGGTCGACCTTCCGCTTCGCCCGCCCCGAGGGCGTGGACGTCAAGGACGTGCAGGGCCTGGAGGGCCTGCGGATCGCGACCTCCTACACCGGCCTGGTCGAGCAGCACCTGGCGGACCACGGCGTGACGGCGACGGTCACCAAGCTGGACGGCGCGGTCGAGACCGCCGTGCAGCTGGGCGTCGCCGACGTGATCGCCGACGTGGTGGAGACCGGGACCAGCCTGCGCAACGCGGGCCTGGAGGTCTTCGGCGAGCCGATCCTGATCTCGGACTCCGTGGTGATCCGCCCCAAGGGCGCGGGCGAGGACGCCCGGGTGGAGCAGTTCCTGCGCCGTCTCCAGGGCGTGCTGGTGGCCCGCCGCTACGTCCTGATGGACTACGACATCCGGGCCGAGAAGGTCGGCGCCGCCGTGGCGCTCACCCCCGGTCTGGAGTCGCCGACCGTCTCCCCGCTGCACACCGAGGGCTGGGTGGCCGTCCGGTCGATGGTGCTCCGCAAGGAGGCCCAGCAGATCATGGACGACCTGTGGGGCATCGGCGCCCGGGCGATCCTGGTCACCAACATCCACGCCTGCCGCCTCTGACCTGCTCGCACGGCAGAGAGTAAAGAACGGTTCAATAGGGGCGGGGACGCCGGTCGGCGTCCCCGCCCCTTCGCCGTCCCGGCGGTCCGCACCGCCACGACGGTCACGACGGTCCCCACCGCCACGACCGTCACGACCGCCACGATCCAGAGCCACCGGAGACCCCACGTGTCCACGCCGCCCGTCGAGTTCCCCGTCACCTGGGCGCCCCGGCGCACCCGCGCGGTGCTGCTGCCGGTCTGCGCCGTGCTCGTGGCCCTGTTCGTGGTGCTGGCCGTGCTGCTCCCGGCGAACTGGCAGCTCAACGACCGGATCATGATGGTCGCCAGCGGCGTGCTGTTCGCCGCCGTCGGCCTGATGCTGGCCCGCCCCCGGGTGAGCGCCGACGCCGAGGGCGTGACGGTGGTCAACTTCGTCCGCAGCCGCCGCCTGTCCTGGCCGGAGATCGTCCGGGTCAACTTCCGCCAGGGCGATCCGTGGGCCACCCTCGACCTCGCCGACGGCACCTCGCTGGCCGCGGTCGGCATCCAGTCCGGTGTCGGCAAGGACCGGGCGATCGCGGACGCCCGTGCGCTGCGCGACCTGGTCGAGCAGCACGCCCGGGCCTGACCCCGGACCTCCGCACCCCCGGACCTCCGCACCCCCGGATCCCCGGACCCCCGAACCCCGGCCCGGGGTCCCGGCGGGTCCGAACACGCTTCCTACCGTCGCGCCGATATGGTCTACGCTGGTAAAAGTGGGGCAAAACTTCAATCCTGCCCCCGGCACGACCTGTACCGCACCGACCAGAGGAGTGACACTCCCCCTCGATGGACGATCCGTCCGGTAGTACCTGCGCCGCCTCGCTTCCGACCTCCGGAAGGCAGGCGGCACTGTGATCACCGCCTGGCTGCTGTTGCTCGCGGCCCTGCTCCTGATCCTCGCCAACGGCCTCTTCGTGGCCGCCGAGTTCGCCTTCGTGACCGCCGACCGCGGCGCGGTGGAACGGTCCGCCGCAGCCGGCGACGTCAAGTCCCGCCGGGTCTCCCGGGCCCTGCGGCACCTGTCCTTCGAACTCTCCGGCGCCCAGCTGGGCATCACCGTCACCTCGCTGGTGGTCGGCATGCTCGCCGAGCCGGCCCTGTCGACCCTGCTCTCGCCCGTGATGTCGGGCATCGGGGTGCCGGACTCGGCCGCCCGCGGTGTCGCCGTGGTGGTCGGCATGGTGCTGGCGACCGTCGTGCAGATGGTGATCGGCGAGCTGGTCCCCAAGAACTGGGCGATCTCCCGCCCGCTCCAGGTGGCCCGCGCGGTCGCCGCCCCGCACATGGCCTTCTCCTTCGCCTGCCGCCCGCTGATCAGCTTCCTGAACGGCGCCGCGGACCGCACCGTCCGGGCCTTCGGCATCGAGCCGCAGGAGGAGCTGGAGCACGCCCGCACCCCGGCCGAGCTGGTCTCGCTGGCCCGGCACTCGGCCAAGGCCGGCGCGATAGACGAGGAGTCGGCGACCCTGTTCGTCCGCACCCTCGGCCTCGGCGAGCTCACCGCCGAGTCCGTGATGACCCCGCGGATCGACGTCGCCGCCCTCCAGCGCGACGCCACCGCCTCCGACGTCATCAACCTGACCCGGGCCACCGGCCTGTCCCGCTTCCCCGTCTACACCGACACCGTGGACGAGATCACCGGCATCGTGACGCTCAAGGACGCCCTCGCCGTCCCGGCCGCCCGCCGCGGCCTGGTCCGGGTCGCCGAGCTGGCCTCGCCGCCGCTGCTGGTGCCCGAGACCCTGCCCGCCGAGCGGCTGCTGGACCAGCTGCGCCGCCTCCAGCCGATGGCCATCGTGGTCGACGAGTACGGCGGCACCGCCGGGGTCGTCACCGTCGAGGACATCGTCGAGGAGATCGTCGGCGAGGTGCAGGACGAGCACGACCCGGAGGACCACCCCGACCTGCTCCAGCTGCCGGCCGTCGACGGCCTGCCCGTCTGGGAGGCGGACGGCCGCGCCCGGCTCGACCAGCTGGAGGCGATCGGCCTGAACGCCCCGGACGGTCCGTACGAGACCCTGGCCGGCCTGGTCTCCGACCTGCTCGGCAAGCTCCCCGTGGTGGGTGAGCAGGCCGAACTGCCCGGCTGGCGGCTCACCGTGACCGGCGTCGACCGGCACCGCACCAGCCAGGTCCGGGTGGAGCGCACCAGCGCGCCCGGCCGGTTCGGCGAGAACGGGGAGGGCGTCCGATGACCGTGCTCCAACTCGCCGTCGCCGTCGTGCTCCTGCTCGGCAACGCGTTCTTCGTCGGCGCGGAGTTCGCCGTCGTCTCGGTGCGCCGCAGCCAGATCGAGCCGCTCGCCGAGGCCGGGCACAAGCGCGCCCGGACGGTGCTGCACGCGCTGTCCAACGTTTCCGCGATGCTGGCCGCCGCCCAACTCGGCATCACCGTCTGCTCGCTGGGCCTCGGTGCGCTCGCCGAGCCGACCATCGCCTCCCTGCTGGAGGGCCCGTTCCACGCGATCGGCGTCCCGTCCGGCCTGATGCACCCGCTCTCGTACGGGATCTCGCTGGCCGTCGTGGTCTTCCTGCACATGGTGCTGGGCGAGATGGTGCCGAAGAACATGGCGATGGCCGGCCCGGAGCGGGCCGCGCTGCTGCTCGGCCCGCCGCTGGACCGGCTGGCCCGCTGGCTCGCCCCGGTGATCCGGGCGCTCAACGCCTGCGCCAACGGCGTGCTGCGGCTGTTCCGGGTGGAGGCCAAGGACGAGGTCGAGTCGGTGTTCACCACCGAGCAGCTGATGTACCTGCTGGTCGACTCCCGGGACGCCGGCCTGCTCGACGAGGACCGCCAGGAACGCCTGGAGGATGCCCTGGAGCTGGGCCGCCGCCCGGTCACCGACGTCCTGCTGCGGCCCGAGCAGCTGGTCACCGTGGACCCGAAGGCGACCGCCGCCGAGGTCGAGGAGCTCGCCCTGCGCACCGGCTTCTCGCGCTTCCCGGTCACCGACGGGGACCCGGCCGGCCACGGCTACCTCGGCTACCTCCACCTCAAGGACATCCTCGACGTGGACGACCCGTCGGCGCCCGTCCCGGCCCGGCTGTGGCGGCCGATCACGGTGCTGCGCGGCAGCCTCCCGCTGGACGACGCCCTCGGCGCGATGCGCCGGGCCACCTGCCACCTGGCCGCCGTGCTGGACCAGGACGGCCGCACGGTCGGCGTGGTGATGCTGGAGGACGTCCTGGAGGAACTGGTCGGCGAGATGCACGACCCGGACCACCGGACGACCGCCTAGGCCGGACAGGGCCTGGCCACGGGAAGCGCTCCGAAGGCCCCCGTCCGCCGACGCCCGTCTGACGACGCCCCGTCCGCCGACGGCGTGTCCGTGACCGGCCTGTCCGCCGAGGGCGAATCTGCTCACAGCAGGCAACGGTTCCCAGGTCGGCCACCCTCGGAGGAGGGTGGTCGGCATGAGACTCCTGCTGCTGGGTGGAACGAAGTTCGTCGGACGGGCCGTCGCCGAGGAGGCGCTGGCCAGGGGATGGGAGGTGACGGCCCTCAACCGCGGCACGCAGCCCGCGCCCGAGGGCGTCCGGGTGCTGCGGGGCGACCGCACCGCCGAGGACGGCCTTGCCGCGCTCGGCACGGGGGAGTGGGACGCGGTGGTGGACACCTGGTCCTGGGCCCCGGCGGCGGTGCGCGACAGCGCCCGGAGGCTGAACGGCCGGGTCGGCCACTACGCGTACGTCTCCAGCCGCTCGGTGTACGACCACCCGCTGCGCGCCGGGGCCGACGAGAGCGCACCGGTGGTCGACTCCGCGCCGGACCTCACCGGCGAGGTGGGCTACGCGGAGGCCAAGCGCGGCGCCGAACTGGCCCTGGAGGCGGAGTACGGCGGGCGCGCCCTGCTGGTCCGCGCCGGACTGATCCTCGGCCCGTACGAGGACATCGGCCGGCTGCCCTGGTGGCTGAACCGGATCGCCCGCGGCGGCCCGGTGCTCGCTCCCGGCCCGCGCGAGCTGCCGCTGCAGTACATCGACGGCCGCGACCTCGCCGCCTGGACCCTGGACGCGGCGGCGGCCCGGCTGGGCGGACCGTACAACGTGGTCAGCCCGGCCGGCCACACCACCATGGGCGGGCTGCTGGAGGCCTGCGTCGGGGCCACCGGCTCGGACGCCGAGCTGCGCTGGACCGACCCGGAGCGGATCCTGGCGGCCGGTGTGCAGCCCTGGACGGAGCTGCCGGTGTGGCTGGCGCCCGGTGAGCTCTACGACTTCCTGCACGGCGCCTCGGTCGCCCGCGCCGTCGACGCCGGGCTGCGCTGCCGCCCGGTCGCCGAGACGGTCGAGGACACCTGGGCCTGGCTGCGGTCGATCGGCGGCGAGGCCCCGCAGCGGGCCGACCGGCCGAGCGTCGGGCTCGACCCGGCGCGCGAGGCGGAGCTGCTCAGGGGCTGAGGCCCGGTGGGGGAGCCGGTCGTCAGCCCCGGCCGTCGATCAGCTCCCCGTACGCCTGCACCAGGTCCGGCAGCCGCAGCGTCGCCAGGTCCTCCCGGCCCGGCGCCACGCGCAGCAGCGAGAGCCGCAGGTCCCGGTAGGCGCAGGACTTCTCGTACAGGGTGCGGATGAACCGGCCGTTGCCCAGCTCGTCGATCCAGCCCTCGCGCACCACGTGGGTGCAGATGCTGGCCAGCTCCTCGGCCGCGTCCTCGTCCCAGCCGTCGCCGTCCCGGCCGGCCAGTGCCGCGCCGATCGCGGTCAGCTCGTTCGGCCGGTAGCTGGGGAAGTCGACCCGGGTGGTGAAGCGGGAGTTGAGGCCGGGGTTGGTGGCGAGCAGCCGGTTCATCCCCTCCGGGTAGCCGGCCAGGATCACCACCAGCCGGTCCCGGTTGTCCTCGGCCCGCTTGAGCAGCACCTGGAGCGCCTCGTCGCCGTAGGCGTCGCCCTTGGTGTAGCCGGAGTTGGAGAGGCTGTACGCCTCGTCGATGAACAGCACGCCGTCCAGCGCGGAGTCGATCAGCTCGTTCGCCTTGACGGCGGTCTGGCCGAGGAACTCGCCCACCAGGTCAGCTCGTTGGGCCTCCACCAGGTGGTCGCCGGAGAGCAGTCCGAGGGCGTGGAAGACCCGGCCGAGGATCCGTGCCACGGTGGTCTTGCCGGTGCCGGACGGGCCGGAGAAGACGAAGTGCCGCTTCGGCGGCTGGACCGGAAGCCCCTGTTCGGCGCGCAGCCGCGACATCCTCAACTGGGCCGAGAGCGCCCTGACTTGGCGCTTGACCGGCTCCAGGCCGACCATCAGCGAGAGTTCGGCCAGGGCCGCGTCCAACTCCCGCTCGTTGCCGGCGGTCCGGGGCGGCGGGGCGGCGGCGGTGCGGGGCTGGGCCTCGCCGCGCACCGGCAGCGGCGGTGCGGCGGGGCCGGCCGGGGCGCCCGAACCCGAGCGTTCGCCGGCCGCCTGGGGTGCGCCGTCCGCCGGGGCGAGGTCCGGGTCCGGCGCGGTGAGCGGGCCGTCCAGGAGGGTCGCGTCCACCGTGGGCCCGCCGCCGACCGGGGCGGCGCCGGTGCCGAACTCGGCGTCGTAGAGCGGCCCTTCGGCGTAGCCGGGGTCCTCCTGGTAGCCCGTCCCACCGCCCGCCCCGGCTCCCTCCGGGCCCACACCGTCGAGGCCGGTCCCGTCCAGCCCGGTCCCGTCGAGGCCGGCCCCGTCCAGCCCGACGCCGTCCAGCCCGGCCCCGTCGAGCCCGACGCCGTCCGGGCCGAAGCCGTCCAGCCCGCCCGAGCGCCCGTCCGCGAGCAGCCCGTCCGCGAGCGCGTCCTCGGCCGAGATGGCCGTCAGCCGGGCCGAGGTGTCCATGAACGCCGGGTCCGCCCGGTGCACCGCCCGGTAGAGCGGCAGCGCCGCGGCGCTGCGCCCGGCCCCCTCGTAGGCCCGGGCCAGCCAGTAGCGCAGCTCCTTGCGCTGCGGCTGCTCGGAGCGGCAGCGGGCCAGTGAGGCGGCCAGCGGGGCCTGCGCCTGGGCGCACATGTCCAGCCGCACCCGGGCCATGCCGGCGAAGAGCCCGGCCTCGATGCCCAGCAGCGGGTCGTCCAGCAGCCGGTCGGTGTCCCGGATCAACTGCTCCCAGTCCTTGAGCAGGTAGGACCGGCAGGCGTACAGGAACTGCGCGGACGGGTCCTCGCTGGGGGCCGGGCACTGCTCCAACGCCCGGTCCAGCTCGGCCAGGTGGCGGCCGTCCAGCCAGTGCGAGGCGTGCGCCAGCGCGAGGTCGCGGGCGTCCTCCAGCACCGGCTGCACCCACCACCCCAGCCAGTACCAGGAGCTGAGCGGGCGGCGGTGCAGCCGCCGCTGCTCGCCGAAGCGGTTCTGGTTGCGGTACATGGCGAGCAGGGCGGCCGAGGTGTCGCTGCGCAGCGCGTGCAGGCCGAGCCAGGCGTCGGCCATGCCGGGGTCCAGCCGGACGGCCGCCCGGAACTCCTCCTCGGCCCGGGCGTAGGCGCCGGCCGTGTAGGCGTCCATGGCCCGCAGCCAGGCCCGGTCGGCGAGCCGGTCCGGGCCGCCCGCCGTGCTGTCGGAACTGTCGACCGTCGTCACTCACGCCCCCCGCGGTGTGGCCCGGGGCTCGGCCGGCGGATCGCCTGTACGCAGCCGGGCCGGTGGTCGTCGAGCCCCCGGGGCGCATATGCGCCTACCGGGAATCGTACCGGCGCGGGGCTGATCCGGAAGGGTGCCGCACAGGGTCAAATGCGATCGCGCACACGGTGGTTGGGCGGCCGGATGGCCGAAAAACCGCTGACCGGGGGGGCTGGGGGAGGGGACCGGACGGCGCTCCCGGCTCACGGGGGAACAAGTCGGGAGCGCCGGGTCCGAAGCGGCCGGAACGGTGGGTTCCGGCGACTGAGGAGAACCTAAGTCCTGGTGATGTCGCAGGTCAAGGGCTTAGTTGAAGGTTCACCGACGGTGCTCGGCACGATCCGCCCGGTCACCCCGTCGACCCTGGTGGCGGCGTGCGGACGGCTCGGGTCGGCGGCGAAGTGCGCCGCCTCCGCGCGGGCCCAACCCGCCCAGAACGCGGCGAGTTCCGGCCCGTCCCGCTCCTCGCCGCGCCGACGGGCCGCAGCGGCCTCCAGCTCCATCCAGATCACCCGGGCCAGCCACGGCCGCACCTCGCGGCGCCCCGCGCCGACCCCCTCCACCAGCACCACCGGGGCGAGCGGCACCCGGGCGGTGCCGGCGAAGCGGCGCAGCGTCCAGTCGTACACCCGGTGCTCGGCGTCCCGGCCGGCCGCCAGCGGCTCCAGCACCTGCTCGCGCAGCCGTCCGGTCCAGTCGAAGAGCTCGGTGTGGGTGGCCAGGTCGTCGAGGTGGACCACCGGTGCGCCGCCGAGCGCCGCCGCCAGCCGCCCGGCGAAGGTCGTCTTGCCGGAGCCCGCGTGCCCGTCCACCGCGACCAACCGCACCGGCCCGCAGGAGGGCGGCAACGCCCGCAGCTCCCGGACCAGCCCGGTCAGCGGGTCGGCGGGAGCGGACGGGCGGGAGGAGGGGGCGGTTCCGGATGCAGCCACAACGTCAACCCTACGGTGCCGTAGCCCACCACTGCGGACAGATCATCTGTGCAGGTCGTGACGGCAGCGCGGGTTTCGGGCATACTCGCCTTCGCCACGCCTGTGAACGGCCGTTCACCGCAACCCGGTGCCGGTCGGGCCGACCTGCCACACCCGCGCCGGACCACCCGCCACCCCGGGCCGGCGCCCGATCGAGGAGGCGACCCTCGCCATGACCCCCTCCCCCGTGAAAGCCGTGGAGCGCCAGCTGCCCAGCGAGGAGGCCCGCGAGCTGCTGAGCCTCACCCGGGACCTGGTCCAGCGCGAGCTCCAGCCGCGCGCGGCGGAGGACGAGGCCGCGGACCGCTTCCCCCGGGAGGTCTTCCGCACCCTCGGCGAGGCCGGCCTGCTCTCCCTCCCGTACGACGAGAAGTACGGCGGCGGCGAGCAGCCCTACGAGGTGTACCTCCAGGTCCTGGAGGAGCTCGCCGCGGGCTGGCTGGCGGTGGGCCTCGGTGTCAGCGTGCACACCCTCTCCTGCCACGCGCTGGCCACCTTCGGCAGCGACGAGCAGCGCGAGACGTGGCTGCCCGGCATGCTCTCCGGCGAGCAGCTCGGCGCCTACTGCCTCTCCGAGCCGCAGTCCGGCTCCGACGCGGCGGCCCTGCGCACCCGCGCCGACCTCGACGGGGACGAGTACGTCGTCAACGGCACCAAGGCGTGGATCACCCACGGCGGCCAGGCCGACTTCTACAGCGCCCTGGTGCGCACCGGGGTGGACGGCCCCAAGGGCATCAGCTGCCTGCTCGTGCCCGGCGCCCAGCAGGGCCTGTCGGCCGCGCCGCCGGAGCACAAGATGGGCATGCGTTCCTCGCCGACCGCCCAGCTGCACTTCGACGGTGCCCGGGTGCCCCGCGAGCGGCTGGTCGGGGAGGAGGGCCAGGGCTTCCAGATCGCGCTCGCCGCGCTGGACTCCGGCCGCCTCGGCATCGCCGCCTGTGCCGTCGGCGTCGCCCAGGCCGCGCTCGACCTCGCCGTCGACTACGCCCGCACCCGGCGCCAGTTCGGCCGCCCGATCGCGGACTTCCAGGGCCTGTCCTTCATGCTCGCCGACATGGCCACCCAGATCGAGGCCGGGCGGTCGCTCTACCTCGCCGCCGCGCGGCTGCGGGACGCGGGCCGGCCGTTCTCCAAGGAGGCGGCGATGGCCAAGCTGTTCTGCACCGACGCCGGGATGCGGGTGACCACCGACGCCGTCCAGGTGCTCGGCGGCTACGGCTACACCCAGGACTTCCCGGCCGAGCGCTACATGCGCGAGGCCAAGGTGCTGCAGATCGTCGAGGGCACCAACCAGATCCAGCGCCTGGTGATCGGCCGCCACCTCACCAAGGGCTGAGCCGAGGCGGGCCCGAAGCCCGGCCCCGGTGCCGCAGTCCGGCTCGGGGCCGAGGCCTCCCCGATACGGCCCCCGGTCGTCACTCCAGGGTGCGGAGTGACGACCGGGGGCAATTCGCTGATCAGGCGTCAACTCGCCTGCTGCCGCAGGGAATCAGCGCCGCGCGAGCCGCCGGCGCTGCTCCGGGATGGTGGCGAGCGGGACGGCCGAGGCGACCGCCCGCCCGGCCTTGGCCGGGGCCGCGACACCGCCGCCCGCGCTGCGCACCGGGCGGTGCACCGGTGCGTGCGAGAACGGCTGGGTGCGCCAGTCGAGTCCGCTCGGCAGCTTGCACAGCGCCTCGAACCCGGTCGGTTCGGCGTCCTCCCGGGTCTCCGCCTCGGCCAGGTCGTCGGTCAGGGTGCCCGAGCCGGGGCAGATCGCGGGGGCGAAGGGGTTCCAGGCCGTGGGCAGCAGTGCGTGCTGCGGCAGCTGCTCCTCGTCCGCCACCAGGGCGATCGGGCGGCGGCACTCGGGGCAGTGGACCCGGAAGATGTCCCAGGTCTCGGCGTCGCCGGGGTCGGTGCCCGGCGCGTGGTCGACCGCGAGGTCGTCGCGGCCGGTCAGATCGTCGGTCTCGTCGAGAGCCAGCACGCGCTGGTCGGTAGCAGGCATGGAGATCCCCCTAGGATCGGGCCCGGCGTGGTCGCTCTGGGGCCACAACCAGCACTTCCCTGCGACTCGGGCTCATAACCCTGCGGACTTGCGCACCGTGATGCACCGGGTGTGTCCTTGGCCACACCGCCCGCCACATTCACCAGGCACATGCCCGTACGACACCTGCGGTCCGACCCCGTGCAACCACCGTGCGCCCCCCGTGCTCCCCGACCGGGTAGGTTTGCGCACCGTGGAGGATCTCGACCAACGCATCGTCCAGCTGCTCCTAGAGGACGGCCGGATGAGCTACACGGACCTGGGCAAGGCCACTGGCCTGTCCACCTCGGCGGTGCACCAGCGGGTGCGCCGCCTCGAACAGCGCGGGGTGATCCGCGGCTACACCGCGATCGTCGACCCCGACGCCGTCGACCTGGCGCTGACCGCGTTCATCTCGGTCAAGCCCTTCGACCCCAGCGCCCCGGACGACACCCCGGAGAGACTGGCCGGCCTGCCCGAGATCGAGGCCTGCCACAGCGTCGCCGGCGACGAGAACTACATCCTCAAGGTCCGGGTCGGCGCCCCGGGCGACCTGGAGGACCTGCTGGCGCGGATCCGCAGCGCCGCCGGAGTGTCCACCCGCACCACGGTGGTGCTCTCCACCCCCTACGAGGCACGACCCCCGAAGATCTGAGCGCGAACCGGCGGGGTGCAGACTTGGGCGCATGACCGAACGCACCTCCCGGACCGTCCTGCTGCGTGGCGGCGCCGTCTACAGCCCCGCCGACCCCTTCGCCACCGCGATGCTCGTGGAGGGCGGGCACATCGCCTGGGTCGGCAGCGACGGCGCCGCCGAGGCGTACGCCGCGACCGCCGACGAGATCGTCGAGCTGGACGGCGCCCTGGTCACCCCCGCCTTCGTCGACGCCCATGTGCACGCCACCGCCACCGGACTGGCGCTCACCGGCCTCGACCTCACCGGCAGCCCCTCGCTGCCCGCCGCGCTGGCCGCCGTCACCGCCTTCGTCGAGGCGCAGCCGGAGACCGGCGGGGTGCTGATCGGCCACGGCTGGGACGAGACCGGCTGGCCCGAGGGCCGCCCGCCCACGCGCGCCGAACTCGACGCGGCCGCCCGCGGTGCGGCGCTCTACCTCTCCCGCACCGACGTCCACTCCGCGCTCGCCACCACCGCGCTGCGCACCCTCACCGAGGACCTCGCCGAGCGCCCCGGCCACCACGCCGACGGCCCGCTCACCAAGGACGCCCACCACGCCGTCCGTCGGACCGCGCTGGCGCACCTCACCCCCGAGCAGCGCCGCCGCGCCCAGCGCGCCACCCTGGCCCGCGCCGCCGAGCTCGGCATCGGCGCCCTGCACGAGTGCGCCGGCCCGGAGATCTCCTCCGAGGCCGACCTCGCCGCACTGCTGGAGCTGGCCGCCGAGGGCGAGGGCCCCGAGGTCTTCGGCTACTGGGGCGAGCTGGGCGGCATCGAGACCGCCCGCCGGCTCGGCGCGGTGGGCGCCGGCGGAGACCTCTTCGTGGACGGCGCGCTCGGCTCGCACACCGCCTGCCTGCACGCCCGGTACGCCGACGCCGAGCACACCGGCACCGCCTACCTGACCGCCGAGCAGGTCGCCGACCACGTCGCCGCCTGCACCGGGGCCGGACTGCAGGCCGGTTTCCACGCGATCGGCGACGCGGCGCTCGCCGCCGTGATCGAGGGCGTGCGCACGGCCGGGGAGCGGGTCGGCGCCGACCGGGTCAAGGCGCTGCGCCACCGCGTCGAGCACGCCGAGGCCCTGGACGACAAGGCGATCGCGGCCTTCGGCGAACTCGGCCTCACCGCCTCCGTCCAGCCCGCCTTCGACGCCGCCTGGGGCGGCCCGGAGGGCATGTACGCGCAGCGCCTGGGCGCCGAGCGGGCGGCCGGCCTCAACCCGTACGCGGCCCTGCTGAGGGCCGGCGTCCCGCTGGCCTTCGGCTCGGACGCCCCGGTCACCCCGCTCGACCCCTGGGGCACCGTCCGCGCCGCGGCCTTCCACCGGACCCTGGAGCACCGGATCTCGGTCCGCGCCGCCTTCACCGCCCACACCCGCGGCGGCTGGCGCGCGATCGGCCGCGACCACGACGGCGTGCTGGTGCCCGGCGCGGTCGCCAACTACGCGCTCTGGGCCGCCGACGAGCTGGTCGTCCAGGCCCCGGACTCCCGGGTGGCGGGCTGGTCCACCGACCCGCGCTCCGGCACCCCCGGCCTGCCCGACCTCACCCCGGGCCACGAACTCCCGCTCTGCCTGCGCACGGTGGTCCGCGGCCGCACCGTGTACGAGCGGTAACACCGTGTACGAGCGGTAATTCAGGTGATCGGCGGGCGGTCGCCCTCGTAAGGTGCCGACCATGACCGAGATCGTCCCCGCCGACTTCACCGTCCCGCGCGAGCTGCTCGCCCCGGAGTTCCGCCTGGAACCCCTGGGCGAGCAGCACAACGCCTCCGACCACGCCGCCTGGACATGGGCGGGCCCGGCGAGGACCGTCGGGCGCGCGGTGCCGGGGCACGCACCTCGCCGCGTTGTCGTCGGTCGCCGATGCTCCGCATGGACTCCCTCCTCCGCCTTGCGATGCACGCACCCCAACACCGCGCGCTGACCCGACGCTCCTCGCCGGGCCCGCCCGCGCACCTCGCACATCCGCGCCACCCCCGGCTGGGCCGGCCGCGGCTGGCCGCCCGCCGACGGCATGCCCCTGGCGGACAACCTCGCCGACCTGCGCCGGCACGCCGCCGACTTCGAGGCCCGCCGGGGCTTCACCTACACCGTCCTGGAGCCGGACCGGGGCGAGGTGATCGGCTGCGTGTACATCTACCCGGACCGCGAGGACGCCTCCGTGGTCTCGGTCAGCTCCTGGGTCCGCGCCGACCGCGCCGAGCTGGACGCCCCGCTGTACCGCGCCGTCTCCGCCTGGCTCACCGACCACTGGCCGCTGGGGCGCTTCCACTACGCGGAGCGCTGACCCCACCCCCCGAACCGGCCCAGCACCCTGACCTCACGCGCCCGCGACGTTCCGGGGTACCTTCTTCGCACAGCGTCCGAACAGCAAGCCCCAGGAAGATGGTGCGCCGGTGGCCATGCCCGTCACCCAGGAGCGGTCCGGGACCGCTCCCGAGCAGCCGGAACCGGCCCCGACCCCCGGCCGCCTCGCCCGCGCCCTCGCCAAGGTCCGGGCCGGCCTGCCGCGCACCGGCCTCGCCGCGCTGTCCGGCCTGCTGCTCGCCTTCGCCTTCCCGCCGTACGACCTCTGGCCGCTGTCGCTGCTGGGCGTCGCCGCGCTGTCGCTGCTCACCCGCGGCCGCACCTTCCGCCAGGGCGCCTGGACGGGCTTCGCCTTCGGCTTCCCGTTCTTCCTGATGCTGCTCAGCTGGCTGCGGGTGGTCGGCTGGGATGCGACCGTCGGCCTGTCGGTGATCGAGGCGCTGTTCCTGGCCCTGCTCGGCGGGGCGCTGGCGCTCACCTCCCGGCTGCCCGGCTGGGCGTTCTGGGCGGCCGCCCTGTGGGTCACCCAGGAGTGGGCGCGTGACCGGCTGCCGCTGGGCGGCTTCCCCTGGGGCCGACTGGCCTTCGCCAACACCGCGACGCCGTACACCCCGCTGGCCGCCCTCGGCGGCGCTCCGCTGGTGACCTTCGCCGTCGCCCTGTCCGGCACCCTGCTCGCCTGGGCCGCGCTGCGCCTGCGCGGGCCGGGCCGGGCCCCGAAGGCGGCCGCACTGGCGGCGCTCGGCGCGGTGGCCGCGCTGCTGGCCGGCTACCTCGTCCCGGTGCCCACCGCCGCGGCCGACACCGTGAAGGTGGCCATCGTCCAGGGCAACGTGCCCAACCCGGGCATGGACTTCCTCGGCCGCCCGATGATGGTGCTCAACAACCACGCCTCGGCCACCGAGCGCCTCGCCGCCGACGTGCAGGCCGGCAAGGTCCCGCGCCCCGACGTGGTGATCTGGCCGGAGAACTCCTCCGACCTGGACCCGTTCAGCGACCCGCTGGCCCGCCAGCGCATCGACGAGGCGGTCAAGGCCGTCGGCGTGCCCACCCTGGTCGGCACCCTGGTGGACGGCCCGGACGCGCAGCACGTCCAGAACGAGGGGATCGTCTGGGACCCGGTTACTGGCCCCGGCGCCTCCTACACCAAGCAGCACCCCGTCCCGTTCGGCGAGTACGTGCCGTTCCGGGCCCAGCTGATGAAGGTGATCACCCGCCTCCAGCGGGTCGCCCGCGACTTCTACCCCGGCGACCACAACGGCGTGATGCAGCTCGGCCCGGCGCGGATCGGCGACGTGATCTGCTTCGAGGTGGCCTACGACGAGATCGTCCGGGACACCGTGGACAGCGGCGCCCGGGTCCTGGTCGTCCAGACCAACAACGCGACCTACGCCGAGACCGGCCAGCCCGAGCAGCAGCTGGCGATGAGCCGGCTGCGCGCGGTCGAGCACGGCCGGGCCGTGCTGATCGCGGCCACCAGCGGCATCAGTGCCGTGATCGCCCCGGACGGCACCGTCGAGCAGCGCACCCGGGAGCTGACCCCGGCCGAGCTGTCCGCCACCGTCCCGCTGCGTGACGGCACCACGGTCGCCGACGAGGTCGGCTCCGTCCCGGAGTGGACGCTGGCCGTCGGCGGCCTGCTGGCCTGCGCCGCCGCCCTGCTGGTCGGCCGCCGCCGGAAGGCCGTGGACGGAACGCTCCACGGAACACCGGCCGCCGCGGAATCGTTGGACCAGGTGGTGCCGTAGCCGGCCCGGACCTCCCGTGCGGCGCGCAGAGCACCGCTTGGAGTGGATCCGTACCGTGACCCAGCAAGCTACCCCCGCCCGTCCGGCCCCGCGGAGCAGGCTGCGCCGGGTGCTGCCGCTGCTGTTCACCGCCTGGCTGGTGCTGGAGATCTGGCTGCTGGTGCAGGTCGCCTCCTGGCTCGGCGGCCTCACCGTCCTGCTGCTGCTCATCGCCGGCGCGGTGATCGGCGGCTCGCTGATCAAGCGGGCCGGGCTCAAGGCCCTGTCGGCGGCGATCGAGCAGAGCAAGAACCCGCAGTCCGAGCAGCCGCAGACCGGCACCAGCATGACCGTGGGGGCCGGGCTGCTGCTGATCGTGCCGGGCTTCCTGTCCGACCTGGTCGCCCTGACCCTGCTGTTCCCGCCGACCCGGGCGCTGTGGCGGGTGGCCGGCCGCCGGATCGCGGACAAGGCGATGCGCAGCACCTCCGCCGTGGGCGCCGACGCGTTCGCGGACGCGATGCGGCTGCAGGAGCAGATGCGCATCCACCGCCCGGACGGCAAGGTCGTCCAGGGCGAGGTGGTCGACCCGGAGGCGGGTCCGCGCGGACCGCAGGGCCCCGACACCACCTACCGCCCGCCGATCTCCGGCTGACACCCACGGCTCCGGCACCCACTGCTCCGGACAACGCGAACTGCTCCGGACAACGCGAAAGGGACCCTGGTGACCAGGGTCCCTTTTCGCGTCCTCCCGCCTGCGGCGGGAGCGAGATGTGTCAGGCGCTCTTGCGGGTGTCACGCGGGTGCACCGCGAGGTTCATCCCGCCGGAGCGGAGCACGGCCAGCCGCTCGGCCAGCACCTCCTCCAGCTCCTCGCGCGTCCGGCGCTCCATCAGCATGTCCCAATGGGTGCGCGTGGGCTTGGTCTTCTTCTCCTCAGGCTCGTCACCGTCGAGGAGAACCGCCTCCTGGCCGCAGAAGCGGCATTCCCAGGCCTGAGGGATCTCCGCCTCGACCGAGAAAGGAACCTCGAATCGGTGTCCGTTCTGACATGCGTACTCGACGGTCTGGCGCGGAGCCAGATCGATACCACGGTCGGTCTCGTAGCTAGTGGCCCCGAGTCGCGTGCCGCGGAGAGCTCGCTCGCTCATGAATCGTGCCTCCCGGGCTTAATGGCCCACAGGACTAGTGGTCGCTGTTCTGGTCGCTGTTCTTCGTCGTTCGGTCAACGCTCGGCTTCCGACGAAGATTCCCGTCCCGGGACATGCGTCGTCTGTCGTGCCGCCCCTGTTTGTACCCACCGTCGCCCGATTTGTCACATCTGGCCGGTGATATCACCCCAGGTGTCACCAATTTCACATCTGGTGATCGTGCGGACTTTCTGTGACGAGCGTACCGGTCGGCGATTCCGCGGCGCCGGTCGCCCCCGCTTCCCGGGCGGTCAGGAGATCGGTCGGGAACGGATCATCGGCTCGGTCTTGCCGAGGTCGACCGGGCGGACGGGCGCGGCGGCGTCCGGCGGGACCACCGGCGGGCGGTCCGGTCGGGGCGGCGCCGCGGAGGCGGGCTCGGTCCGGCTGTCGCGGTGCGGCAGCAGGGCGATCACCGCGTCGCGCAGCTGGGCCGGGGCCTCCTCGTCCAGCGGGTCGACGGTGGCGGGCACCTGGAGGCGGACCGGGGCGCCGTTGCCGATCCGGGCGTAGCCGCGGCCGACCGGGGCGTGGGCGGCGGGCACGATGTCCAGCGGCGCGCCGAGCGCGGCTCGGCCCTCCTCGGGCCCGGCCGGGCCGAGCAGCACCCTGGCCCGGGTGGTGGCCCGGACGGTCGGGGTGATCCGGTCCCGGGCCTCGACGTCGTCGGCGATCACCACGGTGACCCGGGCGGCGCGGCCGTGCCGCAGCGGCAGCTCCAGCAGCTCCTGCGGGTCGGGGCGGCCCTCGGCGTGGGCGAGCTCGCCCAGCTCGGTCGGGTGGTCCAGCAGCAGCCAGAGCGGCCGGGTGAGGTCCTCGGGCAGCGGGGTACCGGTGTGCCGGGCGGTGTTCAGCGCGGTGAGCCGCCGCTCGGTCTCCTGGGCGGCCCACTCCAGGGCGGCCAGCGCGCCGTGCAGGCTGGTCTCCACGGTGTGCACGCCGGGCCGGTTGACCAGGCAGGCGTGCTCCCCGGTGCCGGCGCCGTCGATCACCACCAGGTCGCCGTACGGGAGCGCCTGGAGGGCGATCGAGCGGATCAGGCTGGAGGTGCCGTAGCCGGTGACGCCGAGGGCCAGCAGGTGCGGCTCGGAGGAGCGCGGGCCGGTGCGCCAGACCACCGGCGGCTGCTGGGCGGTGGCCCCGCCCTGGTGGACCGGGATGGTGCGGGCGCTGCCGTCCTCGTCGGTGAAGCCGAGCACGATCTCGCCCGGGGCGGCGACGAAGCGCTGGGCGGCGATGTCGGTGGGCAGCGGGGCCAGTGCGGTGATCCGCAGCCGGTTGGACTCCTCGTCCCAGTCGAAGCGGTACTCCCGGGCCCGCCCGGCCTTGCCCTGGACGACCTGCTCGATCCGGGCCCGGGCGGCGGGCTCGGTGTCGGTGAAGTAGGCGGGGTAGCCCAGCTCCAGCCGGGAGAGCCGGCCCTCGCCGTCGAACTCCCAGGAGCCGAAGGCGTTCTTGTAGCTGCCCTCGAAGTGGTACAGCGGATTGGCGTCCTCGGGGCCGCACAGGTACGGCGTGAGCGCCGAGTAGAGGGCGGCGAGCTTGACGTCGGCGACGTCGGGCGCGGGCGGGGCGGGTGCCGCCTTGGGGGCCCGGCCGGCCCAGGCGGCGCTGGCCATCAGGCCGACCAGTGCGAACAGCAGGCCGTGCGGCAGCAGGTAGATGCCGACCAGCATGGCGGCCGACAGGAACAGCGTCGGGCCGCGCCGCTCCTTCGGGGTGGCCTGCCAGCGGCCCTTGGCCCAGCCGGCGTGGTGGCGCAGCCCGCGGCCGATCACGGTGAGCGGGGCGAACATGTCGGTGGCGTGGTCCCCGGCGGTTCGGGCGAACTCGCGGCCCTTGCCGAGATGGCGGTGGAGCGGCATTCCGTGACTCCCCGGTCGAGTGGGACGGGTGGGGTGAGGGGGGACTGCTCGTGGTACGACGGGGCCCGGGGCGGTGGGATCCGCGCCCGGGCCGGTGGGGGAGAGGCGGTGCCTAGAACCGAAGGCCGCCGAGCAGGCTCGCCAGGCTGGCACCGCCCGCGGTGATGCTGGGGGCGATCGAGGAGCCGGCGACGTAGAAGCCGAAGAGGGCGCAGACGATGGCGTGCGAGACCTTTAGTCCGTCCCTGCGGAAGAACAGAAAGGCGATGGTGCCGAACAGGACGATGCCGGAAATCGAGAGGATCACTTCTGCTCCTCGGGGAGGGGGACGGGGGACAGTGTTACTTAAAGTGCCCTAATCGTGACAAAAAGTAATAGATGATGGAACGGCGCAAATGGGTGGTTCTGCCGTTCATTGCCGTCGGGTGGGCCGGGCGGCGGTGTGCGAACCGGCCGGGGTGGGGGCCTGGAGTCGTGCGGGATCCGGGTGGGACCGGTGCCGCGAGGCATTCCCGGGGGGTGGGTGGGAAGTTTCCGGGGGGTCCCGGAAGTTCGCTCGAATGGCCGCGCAACCCGTGCGGCCGCACGTCGTACCGCGCCCGGGGCCGGTGGGGCCGTCGTCCGGAATCCGGACGCCCGCTGGTCCGTCGGCGGCGCCGGCCGCTACGGTGCGGTACGCACGAGCCCTCGTCACCCCTCTGGAAAGGCAGTCCGCCATGACCGATGCCCCCGACGCCGAGGTGGTCGCGCTCGCCGGGAAGCTCTTCGACGCCGCCCGGGCCGGCGACACCGCCACCCTGACCACCGCGCTCGACGCCGGGGTCTCCGCGGACCTCACCAACGGCAGCGGCGACACCCTGGTGATGCTGGCCGCCTACCACGGCCACGCGGCCACCGTGGAAACCCTGCTCCGGCGCGGCGCCGACCCGAACCGCGCCAACGACAAGGGCCAGACCCCGCTCGCCGGGGCCGTCTTCAAGGGCGGCTCGGACGTCGTCGACGCCCTGCTGGCCGGCGGCGCCGACCCCAGGGCGGGCGTCCCGTCCGCCGTCGACGCCGCCGCGATGTTCGGCAAGACCGAGCTGCTCGCCCGGTTCGAGTCTCAGTAAGGGCAGGTCGTAGGCTCTTCGACCATGGAGAGCACCGCCGCGCAGGCCGCCAGCACCGTCGAGTTCCGCATCACCGGGTACGCCCACCCCGACGCGCAGGCCCTGTCGGCGGAGGTGCAGCAGGAGTACGTCCGCCGCTACGGCGACCCGGACGAGACCGTGATGCACCCCGAGGACTTCGAGGCCCCGGCCGGCCTGTTCATGATCGCCTACCTGGACGGCCGGCCGGTCGCCTGCGGCGGCTGGCGGGCCAAGCAGGCCGGCCCGGACGGGCTGCGCGACGGCGACGTCGAGCTCAAGCGGATGTTCGTGGTCCCCGCCGCCCGCGGCCGGGGCCTGGCCCGGGCGGTGCTGCACCGCCTGGAGGAGACCGCGGCCGAGGCCGGGCACACCCGCGTCATCCTGGAGACCGGCAGCGAGCAGCCCGAGGCCATCGCGCTGTACGGCTCCGAGGGCTACACGGCGATCCGCAAGTTCGGCATCTACAAGGACCACCCGCTGAGCATCTGCCTCGGCAAGGAGCTCCCCGCGGCGGTCTGAGCGGCCGGCGCCCCGGGTAGACACCCGGGGTGGACCACCGAGCACCCGAAGCGGAACGCCTCCCCGTCCTGGCCGCGCCCGGCGGGGAGCTGGACCGGCTGGTCCTGGCCGGCCTGCGCGCCGTCGGCGCCGGTGCCGTCTGGGCCGTCGGCGACGCCGGGGGCGCCCTCGGCGGCGGCAGCCACGGCACCCTCGGGCAGGGCCCGTACGCGCGGCTCGCGCCGGGGCCGGACACCCTGTACGACCTCGCCAGCCTCACCAAGGTGGTGGCGCTCTGGCCCGCCGCCGGAGTGCTGTGGCAGTCCGGCCGGCTGCCGCTGGACGAACCGCTCGGCCGCTGGTGGCCGCCCGCCGCCGGGCGGCCCGTCGGCGCAGTGACGGTCCGTCAACTCATGGCTCACACCGCGGGGTTGCCGCCGTACACCCGCTTCGAGCAGCTCTACGGGCGGGAGCCGGCGGCGATCCGGGCCGGGGTGCTGGCCGCCCCGCTGCACCGTGCGCCGGGAGCGGCCGTGGAGTACACCGACCGCGCCGCCGTGCTGCTCTGCTACCTGGTCGAGGACCTCGGCGGCGCGCCGCTGGACGTCCTCGCCGAGCGCTGGACCTGGCGGCCGCTCGGCATGACCGACACCCGGTACGGGCCGCTCGGCGCCGCGGAGACCGCCCGGACCGCGCCCACCGAATGGCACGAGCCGACCGGCGCCCACCTGCACGGCGTCGTCCACGACCCCTCCGCCCGGCTGCTCGGCGGCGTCTCCGGCAACGCCGGCGTCTTCTCCACCGCCCGCGACCTGGCCCGCTTCCTCACCGCCGTGCTCGCCCCGCCGCCCGAACTCCCGTGGGGCGCACGGTGGATCACCGCATCGCTGCGCGAACAGACCGGCGGCCTGGCCCCCGCGCGCGGCCTGTCCTGGCTGGTCGCCGCCGGCACCGACCCGGCCGAGGGCACCTTCGTCCACTACGGCTTCACCGGCACCGGCTGCTGGGTCTCCCGCCGCCAGGGCCGCTGGGCCCTGCTGCTCACCAACAAGGTGCACCACGACCGGAACACCCAGCCGCTGACCGACCTGCGCAACGCCTTCCGACGAGCCGTCTTCGGGTGATACCCGATCGGGTGGATTAGGTACGAACCGCCTTTGCCGGAGCGGCGGTTGCGGCAGAGTGACCGGGACGGGCAGCGGCCGGCGGAGGAGGCGCGATGACGGAGACCTGGGCACTCACGGAGGAACAGTGGCTCGCCCGGATACTGCGCGCCTACATCGGCTGCAGCGTGCTGCTCACCGGCGAGGACGGCAAGGTCCTGCTGCTGAAAGCGAGTTACCGCGACCAGTGGCAGTTCCCCGGCGGCGGGATGGACCCGGGGGAGGGCCCCGCCGAGTGCGCCGCCCGCGAACTGCGGGAGGAGACCGGGCTGTCGGCGGGCGAGCTGCGGCTCCTGGTGGTGGAGTGGCGCGAGGCGATCCCCGACCAGGGCCGGCACGCCCACCCGGCCGTGCACTTCATGTTCGACGGCGGTGCGGTCGAGCGGGGAGCGGTGATCCGGCTGCAGGCGGAGGAGATCGCCGACCACGGCTACTTCACCCCCGCCCGGGCGGCCGCCCTGCTGCACCCCAGCGCGGCGCGCCGGCTCACCGGGGCCCTGGAGGCCCGGCGCACCGGCGCCGCCGTACTGCTGCACTCGGCGGGGTACGTGGGCTGACCGGGCCGGTCAGAGGAGGGTGCTCCAGTAGTACCAGAACCGGCTCAGGACCAGCAGCGCGATCACCGCCGCCCACAGCACCGGCAGCGCCCAGTGGTAGCGCGCCGCCTCCCGGACCACCGCCCGCGCCCTGGGCCCGACCGGGATCACGCCGGTGCGCAGGTTGTGCAGCGTGACGTACCAGAACAGCACCACCACCGTCGCCCAGACCACCATGCAGTACGGGCACAGCGCGCCGATCTCGTACAGTGCCTGGTCGATCAGCCAGTGCACGAACACCACGCCCAGCGCCGTCCCGGCGTGCAGGCCCAGCCAGAACCAGCGCCGGTACGCGGCGCCCGCCAGCAGCCCGGCCCCGATCGCCGCCAGCGCGCCGAACGCGGCCAGGCCGAGCAGCGGGTTCGGGAAGCCGAAGACCCCCGCCTGCTCGGTGCGCATCACCGAGCCGCAGCTGATCACCGGATTGATGTTGCAGCTGGGGACGTACGACGGGTTCTCCAGGATGCGGAGCTTGTCGAAGGTCAGGACGGCCGAGGCGGCCAGCCCGACCAGTCCGCCGAGGAACAGGAGGAGGGCGAGGGCCCGGCTCGCGCCGATCTGGCCACGGCCGGCGGCGTCGGGGACGGACGGGGAGGGGTGCACGGTGGTCGGGGCGGTCATGACAGCACACTCCGGTGGCTGGCTGGGAGGAGCCGGCCCGGCCGGGAGTTCGGCCGGGCCGGTGGTGCCGTGCGGGGCGGTGTGGTGCGGGGTGGTGCGGGACGGGTGCGGTGCGGCCTACTGGAGGCCGGCGGCCTGCTTCACCTGGGCGGTGAACTGCTCCGGCGTGGCGGTGGTGTTGCCCGCGAACAGGTTGATCGTCTTGCCGTCCACCTTGACCGTCGGGGTGCCGGTCACCTGGCTGTTGTTGAACGCGTCGGCCACCTTCGCCGCCCACGGCGCGTACGTCCTGTCCGTGACCGCCTTCACGAAGGCGTCCGTCTTGAGCCCGGGCACCTGGCCGGCCAGGTCCAGCAGGTGGTTGACGTCGCCGAAGTCGTCGCTGCGCTCGTCCGGCTGGTTGGCGTAGAGCACGTCGTGGAAGGCCTTGAACTTGTCCACGCCCTCGTTCAGCGCGGCGCCCGCGGCGGCCAGCGCGGTGCGCGAGCCCTTGCCGCCGAGGTTCTTGTCCAGGAAGGCGGCCAGGTGGAACTCCACCTTGATCTGGCCGTCCTGGGTGAGCTGCTTGACGGTCTGGCCGTTCGCCGCCTCGAAGTGCTTGCAGACCGGGCAGCGGAAGTCCTCGTAGACCTCCATGGTGTGCGGGGCGTCGGCCTTGCCGAGGGTGATCACCGTGCCGTCCGGGCCAGTGGCGTTGGCCGGCACGACCAGCGGGGCCGAGGAGGCGGCCGCGGCCGCCTTGTCGTCGTTCTTCGAACCGGTGTTGATCGCGAGCGCGACACCGCCGGCCAGCGCCAGCACGACGACGGCGGAGACCGACACGACGATCAGCTGACGGCGCTTGGCCGCCTGCTGCTCGCGGCGCTGCGCCTCCTGGATCCGCTCGCGGGCGCTGACGCGCTTCTTGTTCTTGTCCTGAGCCATGGGGAAGTCAACTCCTGTACGCGGCGCGCGGGCGCGCGCGGGTGGCCGCACTCGGGTGCGGCGGGGGCAAGTGACGCGGAGTCGAGCGCACTGCCCACGGGCGTACGGAACCGTGCACGCTCAGGTGCCGGAAGGGGGTACGCGCTCAGCAGGCAGGCGCGAGAACCGGTGGACCACGCCGGGGAGCCGGGCTCAGCACCACGTCCTCGCGGCGCGGCCGCTCGTGGTCGGACACCGGCAGCGGCACCCGCAGCACCGGGCGCACCGGGGCGGGGAGCATCAGCAGGACCAGCGCCCGCAGCGGGCGGGCCAGCGACTGGTGCAGCGCGCGCAGCGCCCGGGCCAGGCCGGACAGCGCGGCGTCGCCCAGCCGCAGCCAGGCCGAGGCGGCCAGCGCGATCGCCAGGTGCACCACCAGGAGCAGCAACTGGGTCGCCGCGGGCGCCAGTTCCCCGGTGTGGCCCAGCGGGCCGCCCAGCAGCGAGCCGTCCACCGAACCGCCGCCGCAGACCAGCAGGTTCACCCCGCGCGCGGACACGTGCTCGGAGAGCACCGGCCCACAGGCGGTCTGGCCCAGGTTGAAGGTGGTGTTCAGCAGCAGCTCGACCGGCACCATCACGGCGGTGATGTGCAGCAGCCGGCGTTCCCCGCCGGCCATCGCGGCCACCACCAGGAAGACGACGGCGCTCGCCGTGGCCACCAGCGACAACGACAGCGGGCGACCGGTGATGACCACCTGGCCCAACGCGGCCATCGGCACGGCGAGCGCGGTGAACACCGCGGCCCGCAGGGCCCTGGTCGCATGGGTGGAGGTCAGCACGCTCCGGAGTATGCCATGACCCTCGTGCCGGGGACGAGGGCGCGTAGGACCCTTGACAGCCCGGGCGGCGCCAGCTCGTGCCGTGACGGTGCCCGCTCGGGCCGTGCGGGGTCGACAGCCGCCGCCCGGTGCCTACCCTGGAAGGCATCACCGGTGACCCCGACGAGGGGGTGCGCGTCCATGGCGAGGCCCGAGACCACGGTCGGAGAGGTGCTGCTCGACCGCGTCGAGGCCCAGGCGGTGGTGCTGGCCGGGCTGGACGACGCCGTCCGGGCGGACGAACCCGACGCCGTGCACCGGATGCGGGTTGCCTGCCGGCGGCTGCGCAGCGCGCTGCGGACCTTCCGCCGGCTCCTCGACCCCGGTGCCACCGACACCCTGGTCGCCGACCTGCGCTGGCTGGGCGCCACCCTCGGCCGGGCCCGCGACAGCGAGGTGCTCGCCGAACGACTGGCCGCCCGGGCCCGCGAACTGCCCGAGGCCTGCGGGCCGGAACGGGTCGCCGGGTCGCTGCGGGAGTGGGGCGAGGCCGAGTACCGCCGGGCCCGGCCCGAGGTGGTCGCCGCCCTCGACAGCCCCCGCCGCCGGGCGCTGACCGAAGCCCTGACCACCCTGCTCGCCGACCCGCCGCTGCGCCCGCGCGCGGCCCGGGCCGCCGGCCCCGAGCTCTCCCGGATCGCGGCCCGCGAACAGCGCCGCACCGCCGCCCGGGTGCACACCGCCCTAGCGGCCGGCCCCGCGGAACGCGACGGCGCCCTGCACGAGGCCCGCAAGGCCGCCAAGCGGGCCCGCTACGCCGGGGAGACGGCGGCACCCGCGGTCGGCGCGGCGGCGGAGCGGTACGCGGAGCGGATGAAGGCCGTCCAGGAGGTGCTGGGCGAGCACCAGGACGCGGTGGTCGCCGCCGCGGCCCTGGCGGCCCGGCCCGCGGCGGCCGGCGAGCCCTTCGCCTGTGGGGTGCTCTACGCGGGCCAGCTGGCGGCGGCGGAGGCCGCCCGGGCCCGGCTGCCGCAGGTGTGGGCGGGGGCGGCGGGCCGGAAGCTGGCGCGGTTCGGTTAGGAGGCCTGTGGCCCTAGCGGGTGTCGCCGCCGGGCAGGGCGAGCCAGCGGTCGTCCTCGAACTCGGCGGGGATGTCCTGCGCCCAGGGGTCGATGCCTCGGCGTTCGAGCTCGCCGAACCAGCGGTCCCGCTGGGACTCGGGGAGCCGTGTCGCGCACCACGGGCAGAAGTCGATGCCGATGCTCGCCCGGCCGCCGTCGTGGACGACGATCCCGTACTCCTGGTACTTGGCGATGAACAGCACCACCGCGTCGGGGCAGTCGTACGGGTTGTCGTGCTGGTGGCACTGCCGGGCCAGCTGCCTGGTCATGGACTCGCAGCAGTGTGCTGTCATCGCTCCGGGTACTCCGGGTCGTCATGTGGGGGCACGTCGGGTTCGGGTGGAGGCTACGGCCGTTCGGGGGCGCGGCGGTACCGGTTTTGCCGTCCTGCCTGCGCTGTCCGTCCCGCGCGCCCGGCCCGCTGCGTCACGTCCCGCGCGCGGCGGCGAAGGCGCGGCGGGTGGGGCTGTCCGGTGGGGCGAGGAAGGCGAAGACGTGGCGGCCCTCCTCGGGGAGCGGCAGCACGGTGTAGTCGAGGACGGCGGTGTCCAGCGCGGGGTGGCGGACGTGGAGGCGGCCGGGGCCCGGCGGGGCGGCCCGGTGGTGGTCCCAGAGCGCGGCGAACTCCGGGCTGGCCGTGGAGAGCCGGCCGACCAGGGCGAGCAGGTTCCGGTCGCGGGGGCGGTCGGCGTGCTGGGCGCGCAGGGAGGCGACCAGGTCGGCGCCGATCGAGCGGTCGGCGGCCGTGTTGCCCGGCGAGCGGTCCCGGTACGGGCAGCAGAAGACCTGCCAGAGCAGGTTGCGCTCGTGCGGCGGCCGCCGCTCCGGCCCGGCCAGCAGCAGGGCGGCGGGTCGGTTCCAGGCCAGCAGGTCGAAGGTCGGGCCGGTGACGAAGGCGGGGGCGGCGTCCAGGGTCTCCAGCAGGGCCAGGGTGGCCGCGGGGACGGCCGGGGCGGCCGCGGGGGCGGTGGAGGGCGGCGTCGTACGGTCGCGCCGTACGGCCAGCCGGTGCAGGTAGGCACGCTCCGGGCCGCTCAGGTGCAGGGCCTCGGCGAGACCGTCCAGGACCGGGCCGGTGGGCACCCGTTGGCGGCCCTGTTCCAGCCGGGCGTAGTAGTCGGCCGAGATCCCGGCGCGGGCGGCGACCTCCTCACGGCGCAGCCCGGGGGTGCGGCGGCGGTCGGCGGCGGGCAGGCCCGCTTCGGCGGGCGCGAGTCGGGCACGGCGGGCGCGCAGGAACGCGCCCAGCGGGGTCTCGGGCATGCGCGCCAGGCTGCCACAGCCGGGCCGGCCCAACCAGGACCGGGCTGTCCCTGGCTGGGCGGTCCTTGGCTGGGCTGTCCCTGGTCGGGCGGTCCGGGGAACGACCGGCCGCTGGTGGGCCGGCGGGGGCGGCGGCAGGCTCGCCGCATGGGACTTCTCGACGACAAGGTCACGATCGTCACCGGTGCCGGGCGGGGCATCGGCGCCACCGCCGCCCGGCTGTTCGCCCGGGAGGGCGCGCTGCTGGTGCTGGCCGCCCGCTCCGCGCCGCAGGTGGAGGCACTGGCCGCCGAACTTCGGGCCGCCGGCGGGGAGGCGGTGGCGGTGGCCGCCGACCTGACCACCGCCGAGGGCGCCCAGCGGACGGTGGACGCGGCGCTGACCGCCTTCGGCCGGCTGGACGCGGCCTTCGACAACGCGGGCAACGGCCTGCTGCCCGCTCCGCTCGCCGAACGCTCGGAGGCCGAGTGGGACGACACCCACGCGCTCAACCTGCGGGGCAACTGGCTCTGCCTGCGCGCCCAGCTGCGGGCGATGGCGGCGGCGGGCCGCGGTGGCTCGGTGGTGCTCACCTCCGGGGTGGGCGCGCTGGTCGGGGGCTTCGGCGACGGCGCCCAGCAGGCCGCCAAGCACGGACTGACCGGCCTGGTGAAGGCGGCCACCGCCGACTACGCCCGGTACGGCGTCCGGGTCAACGCCGTCGCGCCCGGGGTGGTCCGCACCCCCGGGACGGAGGAGTACTTCGCGGCGGGCCCGGAGTTCGCCGCCCTGGTCTCCCGCTCGACCCCGTTGGGCCGCCCGGGCCTGGACACCGAGGTGGCGGAGGCGGCGGCCTGGTTGCTCAGCGACCGGGCCTCGTACGTGGCGGGCGTGACCCTGGCGGTGGACGGCGGGATCACGGCCACCCGGCGGTTCGACTGAGCTGCTCGGAGCCGCGGGTCAGCGGGGGATCAGCTGGGGGTCAGTGGGGGTTCAGCGGGGGTCGAGCCCCGCCGAGACGGCCGCCTCGCGGAGCAGGTCGCGGAGCATCGCGGTGGTCAGCCGGCCGGTGTTCGTGTTGCGCGGGCTGACGTGGTAGCAGCCGTACAGCCGCAGGTCGGGGCCGCCGTCCCGGGCGGGGAGGGTGACCAGGGCGGCGTGGCCGAAGACCGGGCGCGGTCGGGGCACGGTCCAGCCGGCGTCGGCGAGCACCGGCAGCATCGCCTGCCAGGCGAAGCCGCCGAGGGCGACGACCGTCCGCACGGTGGGGCGCAGCAGTTGCAGTTCGCGGGTGATCCAGGGGCGGCAGGTGTCGCGTTCGGCGGTGCTGGGCTTGTTGTCGGGCGGGGCGCAGCGCACCGGGTCGGTGATCCGGACGCCGTACAGTTCCAGGCCGTCGCCGTGCCGGACGGACTCCGCGCGGTTGGCGAGCCCGAGCTCGTGGAGGGCCGCGTAGAGGAGGTCGCCGGAGGGGTCGCCGGTGAAGATCCGGCCGGTGCGGTTGGCGCCGTGGGCGGCGGGGGCGAGACCGACCAGGACGAGCGGGGCGTCGGGCGGGCCGAAACCGGGGATCGGCCGGGCCCAGTAGTCCCAGTCCTGGTAGGCGCGGCGCTTGGTGCGGGCGGTCTCCTCGCGCCAGGCGACCAGCCGGGGGCAGGCCCGGCAGTCGGTGACGACCCGGTCGAGGACGGTGAGTCCGGTGGCGCGGGCGGCGGCCTCGGCCGGGTGACGGGGGTCGCCGGGGTCATCGGCCGGGTCATCGGCGGGGGCCGGCTGCATGGCCTCGATCCTAGGGCCCGTCTTCGGACTCCCGTCTGCGGGCCGACGCCGGGGCACGCGCCTCGCCGCGTTGTCGTCGGTCGCCAATGCGCTGCATTGGGCTCCCTCCTCCGCCTTGCGAT
>NZ_JBHWIV010000029.1:0-9008 GCF_042731675.1 Kitasatospora sp. NPDC059827
ACCCTGATCGCGGCGACCACCGAGAACCCGTACTTCTCGGTGATCTCCCCGCTGCTGTCCCGTTCGCTGCTGCTCACCCTGGAGTCGCTCACCGACGAGGACATCCGGGCGCTGCTGCGCCGGGCGGTGGAGGACGAGCGCGGCCTGGAGGGCGCGCTGGAGCTGACCTCGGAGGCCGAGGACCACCTGGTGCGGCTCGCCGGTGGGGACGCCCGGCGGGCGCTGACCACGCTGGAGGCGGCGGCCGGGGCGGCGCTGGAGAAGGGCGAGGCGAGCATCTCGCTGGCCACCACCGAGACCGCCGTGAACCAGGCGGCGGTGCGCTACGACAAGGACGGCGACCAGCACTACGACGTGGCCAGCGCGCTGATCAAGTCGATCCGCGGCAGCGACGTGGACGCCACGCTGCACTACCTGGCCCGGATGATCGAGGCGGGGGAGGACCCGCGGTTCATCGCCCGGCGGCTGATGATCTCGGCCAGCGAGGACGTCGGCCTGGCCGACCCGACGGCGCTGCAGACGGCGGTGGCGGCGGCCCAGGCGGTGGCGCTGATCGGCTTCCCGGAGGCCCGGATCATCCTGTCCCAGGCGGCGATCGCGCTGGCGCTGGCGCCCAAGTCCAACTCGGCCTACCTGGCGATCGACGCGGCGCTGGCGGACGTGCGGCAGGGGTTGGCCGGGGCCGTCCCGCCGCACCTGCGGGACGCCCACTACGGCGGCGCGGGCAAGCTCGGGCACGGCCAGGGCTACCAGTACCCGCACGACCTGCCGGAGGGCATCGCCACCCAGCAGTACGCGCCGGACTCGGTGCACGGCCGGGAGTACTACCGGCCGAACCGGCGCGGCGGCGAGGTGCGGTACGCGGACACCGTGGACTGGACGCGCGGGCGGCTGCGGGGGGAGCGCCGGGTGGAGAAGGCGGAGCCGAAGGCCCCGAAGCCGGAGCGGAAGGCCGAGGAGGAGCCCGGGACGAAGGGCGAGTGATCGACGGGTATACTTCGTCGGAGTGCCAAGTCCCGGGACGGCGGCGGGGGAGACCCCACCGACCGGCCGCACCAGCGGGACATCGGCCGTAGGCCTCCCCCGGGAGGCCCGCACCAGGAGCGTCGCGCACCGTTTCGGTGTCGCGGACGGCCCGGTCTTCCGGGCCCTTCGTGTGACCAGCACTTCATGTGCCCGGCTCCGGAGAGCGGCTGATCCCTTCGCGCAGGCGTCGGGGTTATCTCCGGGTCGCGACATGCGACCTCCGTCAACACCTGGTGAAAGCCGTATTCGTAAGCAAGGAAGGTTTGGTTCATGGCGAACCAGAAGCGTCCCAAGGTCAAGATCGCGCGTGCGCTCGGCGTGCCGCTGACCCCGAAGTCCGTCAAGTACTTCGAGGCCCGCCCGTACCCGCCCGGCCAGCACGGCCGTGGTCGCAAGCAGAACTCGGACTACAAGGTCCGTCTGCTCGAGAAGCAGCGTCTGCGCGCCCAGTACGACCTGAGCGAGAAGCAGATGGCCCGCGCGTTCGACCGCGCGAAGAAGGCCGAGGGCAAGACCGGTGAGGCGCTCGTCGCCGACCTGGAGACCCGTCTGGACTCCCTGGTCCTGCGTTCGGGCATCGCCCGCACCATCTACCAGGCCCGCCAGATGGTCGTCCACGGCCACATCGAGGTCAACGGCGGCAAGGTCAACAAGCCGTCGTTCCAGATGAAGCCGGGCTTCGTGGTCACCGTCCGCGAGCGCTCCAAGGAGAAGGTCCCCTTCCAGGTCGCCCGTGAGGGTGGCTACGCGGGTGAGGGCCAGACCCCGAAGTACCTCGAGGTCAACCTGAAGGCCCTGGCCTTCCGCCTGGACCGTGCGCCGCAGCGCAAGGAGGTCCCGGTGATCTGTGACGAGCAGCTGGTCGTCGAGTACTACTCGCGCTGACCCGCGCTCGGTTCGCACATCGCCGAACCGGCAGCGAGCCCCCGTCGCCTTTCGAGGCGGCGGGGGCTCGTCCCTTTTCCGGTGCCGGTCGGCCCTCCGGCTACAGCTCCGCGCCGGTCATCGCGGCGGCCAGCCGCAGGTGCGGGCGGGCCTCCTCGCCGCGGCCCTGGCGCTCCAGGGTGCGGCCGAGCATCAGCCGGGCGTAGTCCTCGGCCGGGTCGAGGTCGAGGATCCGGCGCAGTTCGGCCTCGGCGCGGCCGAGCTGGGCGGAGTGGAAGTAGCTGCGGGCCAGCAGCAGCCGGACCGAGAGGTTGGCCGGCTCCTCGGCCAGCACGCCTTCCAGCATGCGGGCGGCGTCGCTGTACGCCTTGGACTCGAAGTAGAAGTTCGCGAGGCGGTACTCGTCGTGGACGGCCATGGTGCTCCTTCCGGGTGGATCCTTGCCTCCTCAAGCAATCCGCAAGCTTCAGCTATTCCGCACCGGCGCCGGGGCCGGCGCGGGCGGCACCGAACAGGGCCCGGGGCCGGGTTCCGGGCCGCCCGGCGCGTCCCCGTCGCCGAGCGCCCGGCCGACCGCGGCGTCCAGATCCAGCCGCCCGCCCACCAGGTAGCAGTCCTCGTACTCCTGCTCGGTGAGCCCGGCCCGGGCGCGCTCGGCGCACTCCTGGTGGGTGCCGAAGAAGGAGCGGGACCCCAGGAAGGGGTTGCCGACCGCACGCCAGATCCGGTGCGCGGCGCCCTGCAGCACCCGGGCCTCGCACAGGGCGGCCGGCTCGCCCGGCGAGGGCGGCTCGGTCTCCAGCAGTGCCAGCAGGTCGATCCCCAGCACGATGCCGAGCAGGTCGTGGAAGCGGTGGTTCAGCCGGACGCACTCGCGGGCCAGCACGCGGGCCGGCTGGACGGCGCCGTCCAGGTAGTGCGAGTACGCCATCGCGTACAGCACGTAGCCGTACGCCCACTGCTCGCCGTGCTCCTCGCACACCTCGCGGGCCTGGCCGAACCAGAGCTCGGCGCTGTCCGGATCGCCCTGGAACAGGTAGGCGAGGCCCAGCTCGACCATCGCCATCAGCACGTTGCTGTTGAGCTCGCCGATGGTCCGGTAGTGCCAGAGCGCCTCCTCGAACAGCTCGGCGGCGCGCTCCGGGTCGTCACCGATCAGGGCGGCGCAGCCCTGGCGGTGGACGGCGTAGGCCAGGGCCCGGTCGTCGCCGGTGTCCAGCGCCTGGCGGCGGCACTCCTCCAGGGCGGGGCGGGCGACGCCGAGGTCGCCCTGGAGGGTGGCCATGTAGCCGGTCACCCAGAGCGCCTTGGCCCGGACCTCGGTGGGCTCGCGGTCCAGGGCGAGCGCGCGGTCCAGCCAGTGCCGGCCCTCGCCGAGGTGGCCGCAGCCGACCCAGTAGAACCACAGGGTGCCGGCCAGCAGCAGGGCGATCTGCTCCTCGCCGGGCTCGGCGAGGCAGAACTCCAGCGCGGCGCGCAGGTTGGCGTGGGCGAGCAGGGTGCGCTCGGCGGTCTCGGCCTGCCGGGGGCCGAACCACTCGACCTCGCCCCAGGTGGCCACGCCCAGGTACCAGTCCCGGTGGCGGCGCAGCAGCCGGTGCTCCTCGCCGGCGGCGCGCAGCCAGTGGCCGCCGTACTCGCGCAGGGTGTCCAGCAGGCGGAAGCGGACGCCGAAGGCGCTGTCCTCGCGCAGCACCACCGACTTGGCGACGAGTTCGTCGAGCAGGTCGAGCACGTCCTCGGGCTCGATGCCCTCGCCGGCGCAGACGTACTCGGTGGCCTCCAGGTCGAAACTGCCGGCGAAGACCGACAGGCGGGCCCAGAGTAAACGTTCCTGCACTGTGCAGAGCTCGTGACTCCAGCCGATCGTGGTGCGCAGCGTCTGGTGTCTCGGCAGGGCCGTCCGGGAGCCGCCGGTGAGCAGCCGGAAGCGGTCGTCCAGCCGGGCCGTGATCTGCTCCACCGACAGCGCGCGCAGCCGTCCGGCGGCCAGCTCCACGGCCAGCGGGATGCCGTCGAGCCGACGGCAGAGCAGGCCGACCGCCTCCGCGTTCGCCTCCGTCACCGCGAAGGACGGCAGCACGGCCCGCGCCCGGTCGGCGAACAGCCGGACCGCGTCCGGCAGTGGGGCCGGGGCGTCCGGCCGCTCCCGCGGCGGGTCGACCGGCAGCGGGGTCAGCGTCAGCAGGTGCTCGCCCGAGGCCCGCAGCGCGGTGCGGCTGGTGGCCAGCACCCGCAGCCCGGGCAGCGCGCGCAGCAGCGCGTCGGTCAGCTCGGCGCACGCCTCCACCAGGTGCTCGCAGCCGTCCAGCACCAGCAGCAGGCGGCGCCCCGCCAGATGCTCGCCCAGCACGTCCAACGGTGGCCGGGCGGTGCCGTCGGTCAGCCGCAGCGCCTCCAGCACGGCGTGGCCGAGCAGCAGCGGGTCCTGCACCGGGGCCACGTCCACCAGCCAGGTGCCGTCCGGGAAGGCCTCGGCCGCCCGGTCCGCCGCCCGCAGCGCGAGCCGGCTCTTGCCCACCCCGCCGGGCCCGGTCACCGTCACCAGCCGCGCCCCGGCGAGCAGGCCCGCCAGCTCGGCCAGTTCCCGCTCGCGCCCGACGAAGCCCGTCACCTCGGCGGGCAGCCGGCCCGGTTCCGACTCGCGCGGCCACGCCGCGGGCTGTGCTGTCCAGTCGCCGGCCAAGCGCTGCTCCCCGTTGTTCCCGGCCCGGACCGCGGCGGTCCGGACGTGCGTCGGGCCGTACGGGCGACGGCCCGCCTGGCTGAACGAGGTGACCGGACGGTAGGTTACGCGCGCGGTTCGCACATCCGGGCGAGGCCACGGCCGTGACCCGGTCCGGAAAGCGGACCCGGGCGCGATAGGGTTCGGTTGGGAACCGCAAGGCGAGGGAGCGCGCAGAAGTGTCCGTGGGAGAGCTGGCCGGCTTGCTCGTCGCCGTGTTCTGGGCGGTCCTGGTCACCCTGCTCGCGGTGGTGCTGGTGCGACTCTCCCGGGTGTTGAAGGAAGCCACCGTCCTGGTCTCCGCGGTCACCGAACAAGCCGTCCCGCTGCTGGCCGACGCCGGTGCCGCGGTGCGCAGCGCCAACGAGCAGCTGGACCGGGTGGACGAGATCACCGCCAACGTCCAGGACGCCGCCGCCAACGCCAAGGCGCTCTCCTCCACCGCGGCCGCCACGCTGGGCGGACCGCTCATGAAGGTCGCCGCGTTCAGCTACGGCGTCCGCAAGGCCGTCGCCAAGCAGCAGGGCACCCTGCCGAGCGTGCCGGTGCAGCCCGCCGAGCGCGACGAGCTGGCCCGGCTGATCCGGGCCGAGGTGCGCGCCGCGACCGCGCCCAGGAGCGGCCTGTTCTCCCGGGTCCGGCGAGCGGTGAGGGGCTGACCGGATGGCACGGATCTTCTGGATGGCGGTCGGCGCCGGCGCCGCGGTGTGGGCCATGAACAAGGCCAACGGCGCCGTGCAGCGGCTCACCCCGGACAGCCTCTCCGGCACCGCCGCGCGCGGTGCGCTGCACCTGGGCGACCGGGCCAGGCAGTTCGCCCAGGACGTGCGCTCCGGCATGGCCGAGCGCGAGGAGCAGCTCAAGGACGACCTCGGACTGCACGGCACGGCCGTGGCGGAGCCCCGGAGCACCCGCCGGGTGCTGCGCGGCGAGCCGCAGTACCGAGCTATCTCGGCGGTGCCCGGTCGCCCGGCCGCCGCCCTGCCCCCCGCCCGCGCCCTGCCCGACGGCGGGGGCCGCACCGTCCCACAGACCATTGAAGAAACGCCCCGCCGAGCCCTGCCGCGGGGCGGAACGAACCGGAAGGACCACTAATGGAGTCGGCTGAGATCCGCCGCCGCTGGCTGCGCTTCTTCGAGGAGCGCGGCCACACCGTCGTTCCGTCGGCGTCCCTGGTCGCCGACGACCCCACCCTGCTGCTGGTCAACGCCGGCATGGTGCCGTTCAAGCCCTACTTCCTGGGCGAGGTCAAGCCGCAGTTCTCGCGCGCGACCAGCGTCCAGAAGTGCGTGCGCACCCTCGACATCGAGGAGGTCGGGAAGACCACCCGGCACGGCTCCTTCTTCCAGATGTGCGGCAACTTCTCCTTCGGTGACTACTTCAAGGAAGGAGCCATCAAGTTCGCCTGGGAGCTGCTCACCACTCCCGTCGCGGACGGTGGCTACGGCCTGGAGAAGGAGAAGCTCTGGATCACCGTCTACAAGGACGACGACGAGGCCGAGCAGATCTGGCGCGACGTCATCGGCGTGCCCTCCGAGCGCATCCAGCGCCTGGGCATGAAGGACAACTTCTGGTCGATGGGCGTCCCCGGCCCGTGCGGCCCGTGCTCGGAGATCAACTACGACCGCGGCCCCGCGTACGGCGAGGAGGGCGGCCCGGCGGTCAACGGCGAGCGCTACCTGGAGATCTGGAACCTGGTCTTCATGCAGTACGAGCGCGGCCACGGCGACGGCAAGGACGGCTTCGAGATCCTCGGCGACCTGCCGAGCAAGAACATCGACACCGGTCTCGGCCTGGAGCGCCTCGCCGCCATCCTGCAGGACGTCGACAACCTCTTCGAGATCGACACCAGCCGGATGATCCTCGACCGCGCCGCCGAGCTCACCGGCCACACCTACGGCGCCGACCACAAGTCGGACGTCTCGCTGCGCGTGGTCACCGACCACATCCGCACCGCGCTGATGCTGGTCGGCGACGGCGTCACCCCCGGCAACGAGGGCCGCGGCTACGTGCTGCGCCGCATCCTGCGCCGCGCCATCCGCAACATGCGCCTGCTGGGCGCCACCGAGCCGGTGGCCAAGGAGCTCATCGACGTCGCGATCAAGGCGATGGCGCCGCAGTACCCCGACCTGGAGAGCGACCGCAAGCGCATCGAGACGGTCGTCATCGGCGAGGAGGCGGCCTTCCTGCAGACCCTGAAGGCCGGCACCAACCTGTTGGACGTCGCGGTCACCGAGACCAAGCAGTCCGGTGGCGTGGTGCTCTCCGGCGACCAGGCCTTCAAGCTGCACGACACCTACGGCTTCCCGATCGACCTCACCCTGGAGATGGCCGAGGAGCAGGGCCTCCAGGTCGACGAGGCCGGCTTCCGCCGTCTGATGCAGGAGCAGCGGGACCGCGCCAAGGCGGACGCCAAGGCGAAGAAGATGGGCCACGCCGACGTCGCCGCGTACCGCGAGGTCGCCGACAAGTCCGGCGCGAGCGTCTTCACCGGCTACAGCCTGACCGAGGGCGAGGCCACCGTCGTCGGCCTGCTGGTGGACGGCGTCCCGGCGCCGGCCGCCTCCGAGGGCGACGAGGTCGAGCTGATCCTCGACCGCACCCCGTTCTACGCCGAGGGCGGCGGCCAGCTCGCCGACCACGGCCGGATCCGGCTGGAGTCCGGCGCGGTCGTCGAGATCCGCGACGTGCAGCAGCCCGTCCCGGGCGTCGTCGTCCACTCGGGCGGCGTGCTGTTCGGCGAGGTCGTGCTCGGCGCCTCGGCGTACGCCACGATCGACCTCGACCGCCGCCGGGCGATCGCCCGCGCCCACTCGGCCACCCACCTGACCCACCAGGCGCTGCGCGACGCGCTCGGCCCGACGGCCGCCCAGGCCGGCTCCGAGAACGCCCCGGGCCGCTTCCGCTTCGACTTCGGCTCGCCCGCCGCCGTTCCGGGCAGCGTGCTGGTGGACGTCGAGCAGAAGATCAACGACGTGCTGGGCCGCGAGCTGGAGGTCACCGCCGAGGTCATGACGATGGACCAGGCCCGCAAGGCCGGCGCCATCGCGATGTTCGGCGAGAAGTACGGCGACGAGGTGCGGGTCGTCTCGATCGGCGACTTCTCCAAGGAGCTGTGCGGCGGCACCCACGTCGGCAACACCGCCCAGCTGGGCCTGGTGAAGCTGCTCGGCGAGTCCTCGATCGGCTCCGGCGTGCGCCGCGTCGAGGCGCTGGTCGGCGTCGACGCGTACAAGTTCCTGGCCCGCGAGCACACCGTGGTGGCCCAGCTCACCGAGCTGGTCAAGGGCCGCCCGGAGGAGCTGCCGGAGAAGATCTCGGGCATGCTCGCCAAGCTCAAGGACGCCGAGAAGGAGATCGAGCGCTTCCGCGCCGAGAAGGTGCTGGCCGCCGCGGCGGGCCTGGCCGACTCGGCCGAGGACGTGCACGGCATCGCCGTGGTCGCCGCGCAGGTCGCCGACGGCGTGGGCGCGGACGAGCTGCGCAAGCTGGTCCTGGACGTGCGTGGCCGCCTGGGCGCCCGCCCGGCCGTGGTCGCCGCGTTCACGGTGGCCAATGACCGCCCGCTGACCGTGATCGCCACCAACGAGGACGCCCGCGGCCGCGGTATCAAGGCCGGCGAGCTGGTCCGCACCGCCGCCAAGACCCTCGGCGGCGGCGGTGGCGGCAAGGACGACGTCGCCCAGGGTGGCGGCTCCAACCCGGCCGCGGTCGGCGAGGCGATCGCCGCGGTGCGCGGCCTGGTCGCGGAGCGCGCCAGCTGATGGAGCAGGAGGAGAGGCCCTTCCGGCGTGGGCGGCGGATCGCCGTCGACGTCGGTGACGCCCGGATCGGGGTCGCGTCCTGCGACCCCGACGGGGTGCTCGCCACACCGGTGGAGACCGTTCCGGCCGGGGCGAAGTCGCAGGCCAGGATCGCCGCGATCGTCGAGGAGTACGACGCGATCGAGGTGGTCGTCGGGCTGCCGCGCTCGCTCAGCGGCAGGGAGGGTCCGGCCGCGGAGAAGGTCCGGGCCTACGCCTCGCGGCTGGCCAACCGGGTCTACCCGGTGACGGTGCGGCTGGTGGACGAGCGGATGACGACCGTCACCGCGACCCACGGGCTGCGCGCCTCGGGGGTCAAGGCGAAGAAGGGCCGCTCGGTGGTCGACCAGGCCGCCGCGGTGGTGATCCTCCAGACCGCCCTTGAGTCCGAACGGGTGAGCGGACGCCCGCCCGGTGAGAGCGTCGAGGCGACCGGCTGACCGGCCTGCTCTAACGTCCCGAAGAGGGGTGGGGGGGGGCCCCGCCCCCCCCCCCCCCCCATAGGGGGGGGTTTTAAAACAAAAACAACCCCCCCCAAACCCCACCAAAGACGGATGGGGGGATATGGT